>CAZILR010000493.1:0-4838 GCA_964539995.1 uncultured Planctomyces sp. | reverse complement strand
CGTGCGGACCTGAATCGGGACACCGCTGGTCCCGGATGTAAAGCTGGTCGAAACGACTTTGATGCCCGGCGGCAACTGTTCGGCTTGCAGGTCGGCCGAGTGTTGCTGGTACAGCTCGCGCGTGAGCATCGGGAACCGCCGAAAATCCGCCAGGCTCTCCAGCGGATGCAACAGGACTCCCGCCTCCGACAAGACGCGCCGATAGTACGGCACCTGCTCGGCGCAATGCCGCACCAAGGCTCGCAACTGTCGCAGTTGCCGCTGTTCGATTTCATCCTGCGGCAACCATTGCGTGCGGTCCAGTTCGCGATAGGCGGCCCAAATCTGGCTCACTTCCGGAGCGGGAATCGCCGGCCAAACGGCTCCGGCGGGCGGGCGGAGTTGGAAGAACGAGATCTCAGAATCGTGCGTTGTCGGAGGAATCACTCTGAACTCGCGAGCGAGGAAAATCGTCAAACCGTCGATAGGTCACATTTCATCGCGTCAAACTTTCACTGCTTTCGTCGCTTGGACCGTTCGACCACACCGACACTCCTGATGCCCCCCAAAAACTCCGCAGCCCGCAGCGTCTACCAAACGTGTAGAGTTCACGAACCCGGATCATGTCGGACATCCACGACATTTGGCCTCATAAAGTCATGCTGGGGAAACTTGACACTCGACTCGTTGTAACGCCCATGCCGAATTGTCACTCCGTGCGTTCTGGATTCGCCAGACATGAACCGCGCAGGAGTTGGCATCGTGACTTACCCGGCCTCAAAAATTTCTGTCGCCATGACGTTGTTGGTGGCCTTGGTTTTCAACCAGACAACCGTGTTCGGTCAATCTGCGAACGATTTTGTGCTTCCCGAAACGAGGACGTATTTCCAGGCCGAGGCGTTGTTCCTGCGGCGCGACAATTCGCTCTCGAACCAGCCGGTCGTGATCGACGATGCGACGCTCGAAACGCGGCTCTCGACACGCAGCCTGAACGGCGACACCGGCGTGGGTCAGCGATTTCTGCTGGGGCGTCTGCTGGATGACAGCTCGGCCGTTGAAGCGGTCTACTTCGGCATCAACGATTGGCAGTCGTCCGCGTCAGTCTCTGACCCGAACAATCTGGACATCCCCGATCCACTCGTGGTCCCCGCGACCGATTTCGACAACGCCGACTCGATGCGGCTGACGAATTCGAGTCATCTGCACAACGTCGAACTGAACTGGTGGCAGTCGCTCAGCGGCACGCGGGCTAACGGAGCGTCGCTGCTGTTCGGTGCCCGGTATCTGCACCTCAAGGATGAGTTCAACATCCACTCGACGGACAACGATGCCACCGTCAGCGACTACAACCTCACCTCCCGCAACAATCTCCTCGGTGCTCAGGCGGGCTTGCGACTGGCTGGCGATTCCGGGCAATGGGGTTGGGATGTGACCGGCAAGGCGGGTCTGTTCGGCAACGCCATCGAGAGTGAACAGTTCGTCGGCGACAACGGCAACACGACGGTCCTGCGCGACACGTCCGCCAGTCAGGGAGCGGTCTCGTTTGTCGGCGACCTCAACGCCTCAGCGACTTGGCATCTCAATCGCACCTGGTCGGTGCGCGGCGGCTACAACCTGATGTGGATCGAAGGAGTCGCCCTCGGCGGCAACCAGCTCGACTTCTCCTTCGACGCCGACAGCGGCCGATCGGTGAACCGCTCCGGCGGAGTCTTCCTGCACGGTGCCAACTTCGGCCTGCAGGCCCAGTGGTGAGAGGCCGTAGCCACAAGCTGCCAGCTTGTGGAAATGCGGCGGCAAGCTTGCCGCTTGCCGCTACGGCGACTCACGCCAGCACTTCGTCAATCGGCTGACCGTACTGGCCGATCGGAATGGGGCGGCCGAGCTTGTCCTGAATCATCAGATGCGGGTCGAGTCCCATCGCCGAGTAGATCGTCGCCGCGATGTCAGCATGACTGACCGGCCGATCTTTGATCCATGCTGCTTGATCGTCCGACGCCCCAAAGACCGTGCCGCCACGAATGCCGGCTCCGGCCAGCAGCACCGAGTAGCAATGAATCCAGTGATCGCGGCCGGCGTCTTTGTTGACTCGTGGGGTGCGGCCGAAGTCGCTCATCACGACGACCAGCGTTTCGTCGAGCAGTCCGCGCCGATCGAGGTCTTCCATGAGCGAGGCGAACGACATGTCCACGACCGGCAGATACTTCTTGAGAATCTGGAAGTTCCACATGTGCGTGTCCCAGCCAAAATCCTGGAACGTGCCGCCGCCGAGTCGGCCGTTGTACCAGTCCCACAAGACGGTCACGAATCGCACTCCGCTCTCGATCAGGTTCGCCGCGATGAACGTGCTGTTGCCGAACAGCGTGTCGCCGTACCGCTCGCGCACGGTCGCGTCGATGCGAGCTGGATCGAACGCCGCCTTGAGCGTGTTCGAGGTCAGCACGTCGAACGCCTTCTGTTGAAACCGGTCAAAGCCGCTGACCGCCGTCCGCAACACCGGCCCTCGAAGTTGTTGATCGAGTTGTTCGAGCAGTCCTTTCCGCTGGCTGAGTCGGTCAATCGTGACTCCTTGAGCCAGCACGTTGTCCGGCAGACGAGGCACACCCTTCACCAGCGCCGGGTCTTCGCGCACGGTGATCGGCACACCGGGATCGGTCGTCGGCGTACACATCGCTTCGAGCGGGTCGTAGCGTTTGCCGAGGAACCCGGCATACGGCCCGGCTTTGATCGGACCTCCACCCCAGCCGAGCGGCGCGGGCAAATGTGCGTAGGCGGGCAAGTCCGCTGGCGGCGCGGGCCGCGTGGCGAAGGCCGGCAGCGCACGCTGCTGGTTCAGGTATTCGATCACCGACCCGATGCTTGGCGGATACGAGTCTTTGAGGATCGTCAGGTCTTCGAGGAATTGATCCCAGCCAGTGAAGCTCGGCATCGTGTTGTGGCAATTCGAGCGATTCACGACCGACCGCACGATCGCCGCCTTGTGCATCCATTTCGCCATGCGCGGCAGGTGCTCGCAGATTTGAATGCCGGGAGCACTCGTCGCGATGGGATTGAACTCACCGCGCACCTCGACGGGAGCCTGCGGCTTCATGTCGAACATGTCTTGCGTCGGCGCGCCGCCGTGCAAGTACATGACAACGATGCTCTTCGCCTTGCCAGCTCGCGGTTGTGTGCCAGCCGACTCCGCTCGCAGCACGCTTGGCAGCGACAGCCCGCCGAGCATCCCCAACATTCCGACCTGCAATGTCTCGCGGCGCGTGAGTCCGTCGCAGAACTTTCGCGGTCCACCGAGCATCGTGAGCATCGCTTCCACCTCCGACCGTCTCGACTGAAGTCATCGCAACGTATCGTCAGCATCGGCCACCCACAAGCCGTTCTTGATCGGTGGTGGCTCTGAATTATGCCGTAGGGTGTGGTCGAGCATCGCGAGACCCACCAGCAAAACTCATTGCCCGATGGTGGGTCGCCCGATGGTTGACCCACCCTACGAAGGCTGCGAGGAATCAGCCGGCATGTTCGCGAATCGCTCGCAGCACATCGTCGTGCAAGCGACCATTCGTGACGACGACTCCACGGTTCGCGGAGAGTTCTCGGCCGTGCGTGAACTCCAACGGCTTGCCGTCGATATCGGTGACTCGGCCGCCGGCTTCCTCGACGACGAGCACTCCGCCGGCGTGATCCCAAATCTTTTCGCGGTAGTCTTTCTTGGTCGGCAAGCGAAGATACACATCTCCTTCGCCGCGCGCGACAACGGCGTACTTCGCCTGGCTGTCGAGCCGCACGGGTTGCTTCACGATTCCCAGCGACGTGGAAATCATCGCCGAGCGGTCATGCGCGCTGTGTCCCGATTCGACCGACTCGCACAACCGCACGTCCGCCCAATTCGAGGTGGACGTGACTCGCACCGGAGCGGGAGCAGAATCTCCGAAGCAAGGTTGCACGCTGGCTCCTTGTCCTCGCACGGCGACGAAGATCGTGCCGGCCTCCGCAGCACCGTCCGGTTCGAGCGGCAGGTTCGGACAGCCAAGAATTCCCAGGACAATTTGCCCCTCGACGATCAACGCCAATGAAACGGCGTATTGCTCGCCACGCAGGAAACCCTTGGTGCCGTCGATTGGATCGAGCGTCCAGAATCTTGGACCGAACGATTTCGCGCCGCCGCGATCAATCCAATCGCAAACGTCGTCGGCCGAGCCGTTGATTCCGACGCGGGTCAACTCCGCGAGCACTCGGTCGAGCGACGCCTTGTTCTCCGGCAGACGCAACTCGGCCGAGTCTTCTTCTCCGATGATCGGATCATTCGGAAACGCCTCGCCGAGCGCCCGGCAGATCACTGCCTGGCTGGCAAAGTCGGCGATCGTCACCGGACTCTTGTCCTGCTTCTCCATCGCGGCCGGGATCGCGCGCTGGACGTTACGACAAACTTCCGCCGCTCGACGAACGGCGGCAACGGCAATCGAAAGTTCTTGGGCGTATTGCATGAGCGAGGTATCCCGCACACGAACGCGCCTGTCAAACGAGTGGAGCCGATTCGCTCACACGATTAACCCCGGAATCACCTTGCCGCCGTTGACGAGCGGCACCGGTCGGCCGAGCGGATCGGGGTATTCGCGATCGGCGTCGATGCCCAGCAGCGTGTGGATCGTGCGGAGCAAATCGGCAACGCTGATCGGATCGCTCGTTGGATACGCGGCTTGTTTGTCGGTCGAGCCGATGATTTGGCCGGGCTTCACGCCGCCGCCGGCGAAGAGGATGCACTGGGCCATCGACCAGTGATCGCGGCCGACTTGAGCGTTCACGCGTGGCGTGCGGCCCATCTCGCCCATCATCACGACCAGCGTGCTGTCGAGCAGTCCGCGTTG
>CAZILR010000492.1:0-4843 GCA_964539995.1 uncultured Planctomyces sp. | reverse complement strand
CCGACTTGCGAATCCATCTCAACCAGTTGGAGAGCAACATTTGTGAAACCTTTCAAAAAAACAAATCATCCGCGCGCAGCCACACGCAGATTGGGCAAGCAAACATGAGACATCGTCAGCCGGTGGGGACGCTCGCACGGAATCTACCCACCGTTGAGCCTCGGCAAACACACGGCTTGAAGCGTGACGCAGTCCCTGCGCAGTCGTGTGAGATAACAACAGCATGATCGACTCTGTCGAAGAAAATTCAATGCCGCGACCAGAGGCAGTATTAGTGAAGGCAAGAGTGAAATCCACCGTTCCATGTGAGTTTGTGGCAACTTGCGGCTCACAGAAATTTGCGGCAAGCAGACCAGGTGGATTCAGCGGCCGACGATCAAGTGGCGTTTCATCCGTTGTCGAAGTGGACGATTGAATCACGGCGGATCAGTGTCCCATTCGCAGCGTGATAGCCCGGCTTCCTATGTACGCGGGGAACCCAATAGAGACGCGCGTCGATCATTTTGGGAAGCCGGGCGTATCGTTCGTGGATCAATCGAAGGGACTCGTCAAAGGTGCCATCTTCGGAACGAACGGGGCGAATTGTTTCCGGGGGTGGGTAAAAAAGCGATGCCGGCATCTTCTTGGTCGCATATCCGCAACGGAGTCCCATCCGGTCACACTCTTGTTTGACGCTTCTGTGAGTGCCGTCACACTCAGCAGGAATCGGACTTCCGCACATGGCTACGGTGACGTTTCGCCAAGCAGTGAACTTTGGGGGCGGGACGTTTGGGTCATAGAGTTCCGAGGCAATTCGGAAGACATTGGCCGCCTCGTGCATTCTCAGATTTTCAAACAGAATCAAACCTGCCTCGAAAAAGAACCAGGCCACTTCCTGACGCGGTGTCAGCGAGGCGAGACCCCAACCGTTGGCGAGGTTGTATTCGGTCGCTTGTTCCACGCCTTTGTGAAACCGATAGTGCTCATCGGATTCCGAAGCGAAGCCTTCGCCCGAACCTTCGATGTTGAAAACCTCCGGTGCGAATCCACTGCGCCCTTCGGGATCATCCCAGCGAACGAAGCAGTGCCAAGCCACGCGAACCAGCTTGAGCGGATATCCCAAGCGACGCCCCACCGCCGCATACAGCACGGGAAGGTTCGCGCAGGAGACCGCGGTGGCATCCGAATCTCAGATGCCAACCGGCTCGCCTGGGAGGCCGCCTGCCGGAAACGGAGCACTCCGCGATCGGCAGGCATGTCTCACCCAGTTCAACCTGTTACGACGGGGTCTCCGCTGGTGGCGAAGCACTTTGGCCGACGGCCTTCAGCGCGGCAGCCTTCATGTGAGCGTGATTCTGCCTCAAATGTTGATACACGCGGCTGACCATCGTGGTGTCTGAGTGCCCCATCAGTTCCGCGACGGTGATGGGATCCACACCCCGCAGTAAAGCATCGGTCGCGAAGGTATGCCGGAATTGGTAAGCACACAGGTCACTCGGCAATTTGTCCTTCAGTCGCTCGCGGAGACGTGCGAACCGCAGTCGGATCGAACTCCGTGTCCACGGCCTGCCGTGTGCGTTGCGACAAATCGGACCGTCCGAATTCTGCGCCATCAACCGGCGAGTCACTTCCAACGCAGTCGGAGTCAAGAACACGATGCGGGGCTTACCAGTCTTGCCACCAGTCTTCTGCTCGCTGGGCGGGAAGACCCACAGCTCGTTTTTCAAATCAACGTGGCGGGCTTCGACCGTCCGCGCCTCTTGCGGCCGGACGCCGGTTTCTTGGACCAGCACGATCAAATCTCGAAAAGCAGAATCGCTGGCCTCTCGCAGAATGAGTTGCCGCTGCTCCCCAGTGAGCACAGTCTCACGCCGCTTGCCCGCCGGCTTCTTAAGCCGCTGCAGTGGCGAATGCTCCAAATGGCCTTGATCGACTGCCCATTGGAATGCCCGCTTGATGGTTGCGATCGCGCCGCGGCGGGTATTGGCCCCCCATGTCGTCTGCCGATCGACCCAGCGAGTCACATGGAACGGCCTGACGTCGCAGGCCAGCAAATCCGCCGGCAAGGAGCACACGAAGTCATTCAGGAATCCACGCCGCCACTCGTAGGTCGCCTTCCGGTTGTTGTGCAACGACCACTCAGCGAACTCGGCCAGCAACACGACCGCAGAGATACAGACCTTCGGTGCGGCAACCGACTCGTCGCGCGACATCAACTCGTGCCAACGACTCAGCGCCTCCGCCTTATCGGCCGTGTGCAAGTTGATCTGCTTGCCGCCGAGCGTGACGAAATAAGTGTTTCGGCTTGGCCGGAACCAAGGCTCAGGATTGCCACGACTCATCATCGAACCTCCCTCAAACCAGATTTCTTGGAAGTACCCAAGCTGGCCGAAAGGTCCGCTGCGCCCTTGAATGGTGGCAGCCATTCAAGGGCGTTTTACTGTGACAAATTCTGTGACACTCGAAACTAACTCGCCATAAGTCTAATGGAGGCTGGAGGACACCAATAGAACTTTTTGTGACCGGGGTCGGTGGGTGGGAGGCCGCCATGACTCAGCTCGTTCGGTCGCTCACATAACGGGTTAGTCGCGATTTGAACCCACGACCTCTTGCACCACAATGACCTGTCGCCGATCGCGAAAACAGGGCTAGACCGAAGAGATCCGTGGAAGACGCCGTTTACCCGTTTTCTTGGTTGCTGCTTGGGAACTTCGCTTGTTGATCGTTGGCCGACGACTTCGCGGGCCTTTGAAAGTGATCACCAATCCTTGGGTCACGATATATGTGACTTCGCGCATGCCATCGGCACAGGTGCGGTCCTTGAACTTTTTGGCGGCGAACTTTCGCCCTGCGCTGGTGACACGTACAAGGTCAGGGACGGTCACTGTGAACCGGACTCCGTAACTTGTTCCGGCATCAGGGTCTGAGTGCAGCCACAGAGCGGTTCCCCCGAGCAACACCATAGCCTCGGTGCCGTCAGATTCGACAGTTGGCATCTTTGGAAACGCTTGGCGAAAGAACTTCATCGCGGTTGCCAGATCCCCAACACCGGCACGAATCATCGAGATCGTTGCATTCATTTTCGTATTCCTTTTGAGTAGATTCGCGGCAGCACTGCCGCATCAATTGAATTGAACGGCACCGCTCGGATGGCCGTTCAGACGCGTGATGACACTTCTTGCCACAGTGACAAGAGGCTTAAGCAATCAACGTGGAGCCGTGCCCACAAGCGATCGAAAAATCAACACGATCGCCCGACACACAGAAGTCACTTGCATGTAGTGACCGGCCTCAAGCGGCAACCCTGCGTACTCATCGCTCTTGGCGACGGAAACAGAGAGCACTGCTGAGCACAATTCACAACATTCGTTCGACCGAGACGTCGGCCGAATCAGTTGCCCGCGACCGAGTCCATCCGTCGCTAACGCAGATTGTCGTCTCGTCGATTCGGGATCTTCCCGCGACGGACGCTTGCGGCAGCACCATGTTGCCTACAAGGGTCTCCGAAAGCTATCGAACTGCGTGCAATATGCAAGTGAACCGCGAGGCCGATTTCGCAACCAAGGCGCTCTTGGATTGCAATGTCGTAGCTGAAACACTGCTGGTGACCACCGAATTCTCCCATGTTAGTCACACCAGAGTCGGACTAACTCACAAAGTGGACCTCGTCCTGAAGGGTGTGCTCGATGCCGGCCACATTTTGCAGACGCGTCTGCAACATCTGTGTGGCCAACGGAACCGGAAGGCACTCCGAGAACTTGATGCCGGAGATGGCGGCCTCTTCGACTGACGGCAGCAAATCGGCGGCGGATCGTGTCCGGAGTTCTCGACGAGCTTCGCCGATTCGTTCGATAGGGACGTCGGACTCGAAGTTGATGGCGAGGTCGTCGTAATCGACGGTTGCTTGCATGAGACCCGCAAGGGTTGGGACCAATGAGGCGTTCGTTCCTTGTCCGGCAAAGGTCCACCACTTGAACCGTGAGTCACCTTCTTTGATGACGATCGAGCCGAGCGGTGTCAGCCATTCAAACTTGGATCGAATTTGGGAGATCTGGTCACGGGCGCGCTGGGACCATTCGGGCCGGTCCTCCTGCTTCGCCAAAACATGCTTAACGGCTTGGGCAACGCGAAAGCTCAAGCCTCGCCCCGATCCCTTCCAACGCGAGCGGCCAAGATCGTTGGACGGCTCAACGTATGCCAGCCGACTTTGCCACTCGATGTGTTTGACCCGCCAGGCACGGCCGCCGAGCAGTAAGACACGCGGTCCATCCTGTTTCCCGACGAAGGTGAGTTCATCGACAAAGCCCAGCTCGCGGCGGCCGTATAAGACTGTGAACAACGGCGGCGAGGTGAACACCGACAGCAGTTCCATGAAATGTCGGCGGCCAAAGGTTTTTTCTCCCTGCTGAGCGATGGCGAGTATCCCGTCATCACTCCAAAGGATCTCCTTCTGCAACATCCAATCGACGATTTCTCGAATTGAGTCTGGCGTCATCTGCGCGAATGCGGGGACGCCGCGCACCCAATTCAACCAGAGATCACGGCCGATGCCTTTTTCTTGCAGCGTCAGCGCCATCAATTGCTGAGCCAGCACATGATATGGCATCGCGGGCGGCTGGACCGGTTCGACGTAGCCTTGTCCCCAGAGATCCACGATCGCGGCGGCCTGAAGCAATGAAGGCTCATCGGTCGTCAGGAACAGACAGTTGCGCACTGCGTCTGCTCGGCGACCGGTGCGGCCCATGCGTTGCAGAAAGCTGGCAACGGTGGACGGGCTGTCGATCTGGATGACACGGTCGAGGTCACCGACGTCGATGCCAAGCTCCAGGACACTTGTCGCGACGATCACGCAGTTGTCTCGTTG
>CAZILR010000491.1:4356-4847 GCA_964539995.1 uncultured Planctomyces sp. | reverse complement strand
CTTTGGACTCGCCAAAAAATACGGCGGCCAGTGCAACCTGCGGTTCGACGACACCAACCCGACGACCGAGGACACCGAATACGTCGAGTCGATTCAGAACGACGTCCGCTGGGTCGGCTTCCAGTGGGATAACTTGTACTACGCCTCGGACTACTTCGAGCAGCTTTACCTGTGGGCCGAGCAACTCATCCAGGAGAACCTTGCCTACGTCGATAGCCAATCCGCCGATGACATCGCCAGGCAGCGTGGTACCGCGACCGAACCGGGGACCGAAAGCCCGTTCCGCAATCGCTCGGCCGCCGAGAACCTCGACCTGTTCCGCCGGATGCGAGCCGGCGAGTTCGCCGACGGCGCACACGTCCTGCGAGCGAAAATCGACATGGCTTCGACGCACTTGATGATGCGCGACCCGGTGCTGTACCGCATTCGGCACGCGCATCATCACCGCACCGGCGACAAGTGGTGCATCTATCCGATGTACGACTACGCTC
>CAZILR010000491.1:0-4346 GCA_964539995.1 uncultured Planctomyces sp. | reverse complement strand
TCACGGCCAGTGCGACTCGATCGAGCGCGTCACGCATTCGATCTGCACGCTGGAATTCGAGACGCATCGCCGCTTGTACGACTGGTGTCTGGAAAAGCTCCGCATCTTCCCGTCGCGACAGTACGAGTTCGCGCGGATGAACCTGACCTACACGGTCATGAGCAAACGCCGACTGCTCGAATTGGTGAAGGGCAACCTCGTCTCCGGCTGGGACGATCCGCGCATGCCAACGATCTGCGGTCTGCGTCGTCGAGGCTACACGCCTGAAGCGATCCGCGCGTTCTGCGAGCGGATCGGCGTCGCTCGTTTCAACAGCACGATCGAGATGGCGTGGCTCGAAGACGCGCTGCGAGACGACCTCAACAAGCGAGCCCCGCGCGTGATGGCGGTGCTCAAGCCACTGAAAGTCGTGCTCACAAACTGGCCGGCTGGCGAAGTTGATTGGCTCGACGCCGTCAACAATCCAGAAGACGAGTCCGCAGGCTCACGCAAGGTGCCGTTCTCCGGCACGCTCTACCTCGAACAAGATGACTTCATGGAGACCCCGCCGAAGCAGTTCTTCCGGTTGGCTCCCGGCCGCGAAGTGCGGCTGCGTTACGCCTACTTCATCACCTGCAACGAAGCCATCAAAGACGCGAGCGGCAACATCGTCGAGCTGCATTGCACTTACGACCCCGCCTCGCGCGGCGGCAACTCGCCCGATGGCCGCAAGGTCAAAGCGACGCTGCACTGGGTCTCGGCCGAGCACGCGCTCCCGACCGAAGTCCGGCTGTACGATCACCTCTGCCGTCAACCCGACCCGAATGACGTTCCCGACGGAGTCGATTGGAAGACGACGCTCAATCCGAACTCGCTGGAGGTTCTCCCGAACGCGATGCTTGAGCCAAGCGTCGCCAGTGCCACCCCCGGAAGCACGTTTCAATTCGAGCGGCTCGGTTACTTCTGCATCGACACGGTGGATTCCAAGCCGTTCCATCCGGTTTTCAATCGCGCCGTCACGCTCAAAGACAGTTGGGCGAAGGCCCAGAAGAAAGAAGGCGGGTGACCGTGAGAGGTCGGATGGGAACTCATGGACGTCGTTCGACGTAAAGCAGGTCGGACAATCCGCCGAGGGCGGGCTCGCCTACAGCCGCTCCTTCCGCCCGTCCCACCAGCCGATGAGCAGCGGCAGGAACACGAGGTTGCCGATCAGGCCGCCGAGCATCGCCAGACTGACCAGCAATCCGAAGTACACCAGCGGAATGAAGTGCGACAAGGCCAACACGCTGAAGCCGGCCATCAGGCCGGCGTTGGTGTAGACCAAGGCTCGGCCGACGTGCTTGTGTGTTTCGTGCAGAGCCTCGTGGACTCGTAGGCCGCGAGCACGTTCGCGGCGATAGCCGTCGATGTAAATGATGCTGGAGTCCACCGTCAGTCCCATCGAGACGCAGGCGATCATCGCCGTCGCGATGTTGATCGGCAGGCCGATCCAGCCCATCAAACCAATAACCAGCACGTTCGGAAACAAGTTCGGAACCAGCGACATCAATCCGAACGGCAGGCTCCGAAACGCGAACCACATCATGCTGGTGATGCCGATGGTGGACACCGTGAAGCTGGTCCATTGATCGTCCATCAGGCTTTCGATCAGGAACGTCAGCAGCACGAACAGGCCGGTTGCTTTCGGAGTGGGCGCATCTGGATCGAGTTTCGCGAACTCTTCTTGTGCCAGCCGCTCGACGTCAGCGATCAACTGGAGCTTCGATTCCGAGGGCTGTCGCTCGTAGGCTCGTAGCACCAACCTCATACGATGTTGGCTGGAGTTGTAGAGGCTGCTGACAAACTCCGGCTGAAACGAGCTGAGCAATTCAAGACGTTCGCTGAGCGTTGCCGTCTTGAGAAACGGAAAGCTGGTGGTCGGCAGCCGTTCGGGAATGAGATTCAGACCATCGGTGATCGCGGTCACTTTTGAGAGGCGGCCGGCGTGCTGGCTCTCATCTTCGGCCGCGCCGAACTCGCGCCGCAGTCGCTCGGCGAATGTCCGCACTCGATCGAGATACTCGGCATCGAGTTCCTTCGGAGCGGCAAAGTTGACTTCCCAAGTTCCAGCGCCGCCAAGTTGCGTCTCGAAAAAATTCAAGGACCGCACGATGGGGCTGCTGTCTCGAAAGTTCTTGCTGAAATCGGTCTCGACGCGCAGATGCAAAAAGCCCAGCCCGGCAAAGAGCACCACAAATAGCGAAACGGTCGCGACTCGTTTCGGATGATGTTCGACCCACAACGTGATTCGCGCCAGGATACCGCCGACGTACCGATCCGCAGCCGACGGAGGTGGCTCGTCCGGCAACCGGCCGAAGAGCAGGCATCCGGGCAACAGCACGGTGATCGCGACAAAAACCACCAACGATCCCAGCGCCATCATCAGGCCAAAGCTGGCCACCGGATTGATGTGACTGGTGACGAGTACCGCGAAGCCGAATGCGGTCGTCGCCACGGACCACCACACCGGCTTGGCTAACTCCAAAATCGAACGGCCGAGAGCTTCCTCGGCCGGATGAATGCGGTGTTGCTCGCGAAAGAACAGCAGGACGTGCATGGACGTCGCCACGCCGATGATCGTGATCAGTGAGTTGAGCATCGAGCTGACCATGCTCAGCCGCAGACCGCTCAACACCAGCAGAGCCTCGGTCCAGATGATGCTCACCAGGACCACCAACACGGTGAGCATGACCCAGCGCAGCCACAGCAACGCCAGCATGATTGCGAAGCCGAAGAGCGGCAGCCAATTCACCAAATTCAAGATCGCAATCAACGCCAAGCGTGGCACCAGTTGCCACTGGATGGCCTCCAGTAGCAGCAAGAGCACGAACGCCAGTACCGCCAGTGAGACCAGAAACAGCTTGCGGCCATCGTCCTCGACGTACCGAAACATGTCGTGAATTTGAGCCGGCTCGCCAACCACCATCGCCGGCGGATCGTGTTCGTTGGCGAGTTTTCGCACGGCCGCAATGGTCTCTCCACGCGTCACGGGCGAGTCTTTTTCGCCAACTAATCGAAGCACGATCGCGGTCGTGCGGGCGTCGCTCCCCAACAAGATGCCGCTGACCATCTCCCGGATTTGCTCGCGGCCATACGGAAATCTCAAAGCCTGTGCCAGATGCTGCGTGCTCTTCGCCGCGACGCCTGGAACCTCGCTGAGTTGCTTGGCGAAGTCCGTAATCCGATCGCTCGCGGCCTCCGTCAGAGCGGCACTTTCCGGTTGAAACAGCTCCGGCTCGGAGTAAGCGACGATGAGAAACTCGTCGCCGCCGAAGGTGCCGCGGCTGGCCAGAAAGTCGCGCAAGTGCGGATTGTCCGTCGCGTACAACGATTCGATCGACTGCTCGAACGCGAGCCGGCGCGAGATCGGCCACGCGGCAACAGTCGCCACGAGCGCCAGCAGCAGCAACGTCCCACGCCAGCGAAGTAACGCATCGACAATCCGTGTCAGCAGTGGGGAATTGGCATCGAGCAACATGCGCGGAGAATAGCGGAGGCTGCCGAAGCGATGCGAGGATCGAACCGTTGCCGTACCGCGACCGTCAGGGAGCGGCCTCGCACGGCGGAATAACCGCTCCCTAACGGTCGCGGTACGGATTCGGCCGCCACAGAAAAAAGAAGAACACCGCCACCCCACTCGCGATGACTCCCAAGACCATCCACAGCAAATCGACTCGCGTTCCCAAAACGAACAGCCAGCCGGCCAGAGCCAGCAAGCTCGGCAGCGGATACAGCCACATCCGGAACGGCAACCGGATGTCCGGCCGGGTCTTCCTTAGAAAATGCAGACCGATGATTTGCGCCACGAACTGCACGAGAATCCGCACCGTCACGGCCGCCTCGATCACCAGTTGCAACGGCAGAAAACAAAACACCGCCGTGAGTCCGCCGAGCGTCCACAGCGACACCGCCGGATACCGCTTCGTCGCGTGAACCTGACCGAACACCGGAAAGAAGTCGCCGTTGAGTGCCGCCGCGTAAGGAATCCGCGAGTACCCCAGCGTGATCGCGAACATGCAGGCCAGCACCGTCCACAGAATCAGAATCGTGAACGCCGCCGCGACCGGCCGTCCGAACAGCGTCTCCATGAACAGCGCGGCGATTTGATCCGACTTCATCGCCTGCTCCCACGGCACGACGGCGATGATCGACAGGTTCATCGTCAGATACACCGCCGCGACCACGACCACCGATGTGATGACCGCTCGCGGAATCGTCCGGCCCGGATCGCGAACCTCTTCGCCCAAATGGCAGATGTTGTAGTAGCCGAGGTAGTCGTAGATGGCGATCAGCATCGCCGCGCCAAGCCCTCGCGTCCAAGCGGCATT
>CAZILR010000490.1:0-4847 GCA_964539995.1 uncultured Planctomyces sp. | reverse complement strand
CGCCGTCGGGTGGGGCACCCGTGGCCGCCCGAGGGGGCGGTTGGGATCGTGGTCTCTTCCAGTTTCATTTTGTCGGCACTCGGCTTGTACGGCTTCGCGAGCCGCGAGACTTGCTCCTCGTTGGGCCAGAACGTCGTGTCCTTCATGCCGAGCGGTTTGAA
Organism: uncultured Planctomyces sp.; assembly: GCA_964539995.1. GTDB lineage: Bacteria > Planctomycetota > Planctomycetia > Planctomycetales > Planctomycetaceae > SXKJ01. The sequence continues at coordinate 4,686 of CAZILR010000490.1, read as the reverse complement.
CAGCCGCTGATCCATGAAGTCCTCGTAGCTCATGTCGCTGACGACTTCGATGATCCGCGCCCCCGTGTTGATGCCAGCGTTCGAGTACTGGTACTTCGCCCCCGGCTCGGATTGCAGCGGCGTAATCGCGTAGCTGCGCACCGCATCGCGCAGGGGCAGTCCGTCGAGCGTCGGCTTCTCCATCTCTGAGGCGAACGGCATTCCACTGGTGTGAGACATCACGTCGCGTACCGTCACCAACCGCGACGGATGCTTGAGCAAGACGTGATCGGCGTCCTTCTCGACCGCGACCCACATCCCTTTGAATTCGGGCAGATACTTCTCGATCGGATCGTCCAGCTTCACCTTGCCTTCATCCACCAGCAGCATCAGCGCCGTACCGGTGATCGGCTTGCTCATCGACGCGATCCAAAACAGCGAGTCCGCTTTCATCGCCTGCTTTGCACCGACGTCCATGAATCCGACGGTCTCAAGGCTGAGCACTTTGTCTTTGTTCGCGACCACCGTGACCGCACCGGCCAGCGAGCCGCTTTCGACGAACGGCCGCAAGGCACCGGCAACGCTCGGCTCAGCGGCCGGCAGCGGAGTCGATGCGAAGACGAATGATAAACAGACGAGCCAAACGCAGCAGGAACGCATGAGGGCAACTCCCAGAAGTGATTCGAAACAGTCAAAGTTGCGGACAAGTTAGAAAGGGCAATCGGCGTCGGCTACTTCGTGGGACAGGTTTCCAACCTGCCCGTCAGGATTGGCTTGGCAAGTTGAAAACCTGCCCCACGGAGAACACGAATGGCTGCCTTGGCACGCGGCACAAATTGAAGTCGGCGATGAGTGCCTTCGCACGGACTGGCTCACGAGTTGGCCGCAAACCGCACGACCACGCCAGGAGGCCGATGAATTCTTCGGAGGTCACGCCTTGTTGCCTCAGCGTCGCGAGTCGTGTGTCGCCGTGTCGCTTCGCCAAACGGCGACCGTCAGGTCCGATGACGAGCGGGACGTGAGCGAAGGTCGGCGGCGTCCAGCCGAACGCGGCGTACAGTTCGAGTTGCCGGAACGCGCTCGGTAAGAGGTCGTCACCGCGCAGAACTTCGGTGACTCCCATCGCGTGATCGTCGCACACGACGGCAAGCTGATAGGCCGGCGATCCGTCCATCTTCCCGACGACAAAATCTCCCAGAGCATGTCGCACGTTCGCCACTTGCGATCCGGCAATGCGGTCGTCGAATCGAAAGTCCTGATCGGTCGTGCGGAATCGCCATGCGAACGGCTGGTCGCCTAGCTTGGCCGCGTCATCGGTTGAGCGTCCCGCGCAGGTGCCCGGATAGATCGGCCCTTCGTGCTCGACATGTGGTGCGCTGGCGGCAGATTCGATGTCAGTGCGTGTGCAAGTGCAGGGATAGACTCGCTCGTCCCGTTGCAGTCGAGACAACGCCTCGCGGTACGAATCGATGTGTTCGGTCTGCACATACGGAGCGTTCGGCCCTCCGACATCCGGGCCTTCGTCCCAATCGAGTCCCAGCCAGCGCAAATCGTCAATCGCCTGCTGAGCCGCCCCCGGCTTCACTCGCGGCGAGTCGATGTCTTCGATCCGCAGAATCACTCGCCCGCCGCGCGACCGGATCGACAGCCACGCCAGCAAGTACGTCCTTGCGTTGCCGACATGCTGCGCTCCGGTGGGCGAAGGGGCGAGACGGCCGACGGGCCGTGCGGGTTGCCGAAGATCAAAAGGGGGTGATCCCATCGCTTGCCATCAGCAGACGTCGGTCGGTCGTTGATCGAGTCCGTCGTGAGCTGCTTAGAAAGGCTTCTCGTTTGTTGAATTGGCGCGCATCGCACTCGCCGAGGTTCCTCGGCGGGGAAGTCAATCCTATGGGCAATCGCGTGGTTTTGCCCGTGTCGTTCACCCATCTCCTGGCGGTACGAGGGTTGCTCGCTCAGTCAGAGTGCGATCATACTGCGCGCCGAATGAGCGCAACGGCCGTTCAGAAAATCGCATCAAGCATCACCTCCTTCAGCGCCTTTTCCGGCAATCAGCATGTCCTCAATTCGAGAGCCAGTCGATCCCTCGACGGAGGTTGAAGTGCAATTGCTTGATCCGACGGTCGGCTCGCCGATCAAGTCTTGGCGTTTCAAAGGTCTGCCCAAAATCACGATCGGACGCGCAGACGAATGTGCCGTGGAGATCCTCGATCCACATGTGTCGCGGTTGCATGTGTTGCTGGCCGTACGCGACGGCCAGTGGATACTGAACCCGCTGGGCCGCAATGGAGTGCTCGTGGACGGCCATCTGATTTCGGAGATGCCGGTGAAACGAGAGATCACCTTCCGGCTCGGACCTTTGGGACCAAACCTCCGGTTCAATCTGGCGGCCGAGGCGAAAAAAGAGTTCATGCAGACGCTCTGTTTTGATCCCGACACGATGCCGTTCTTTCAACTGGATCAATCCAAGCTGCAAAGCGAAGTCAGTGAGATCGCTAGCGAAGACTTTTTCCAAACTCTTCAGAAGAAAGCCAAGGATTTGCGTCGCCAACGAAGAGAAACCTGACCCGTAGATTAGACTCCGTCCCGACCGACTCTGTGAGCGCATCCACGAGGAACACCACCGTGCCGAAGATCATTTCTACGCATTCCTTTCGAGGAGGCACCGGGAAGTCGAACACGACGGCCAACCTCGCCGTCTTGGTGGCTCGCGCCGGATTCCGTGTGGGCATCATCGATACGGACATCCAATCCCCCGGCGTGCATGTGCTGTTTCGATTCAGCGAAGACAAGTTCAAGAAGTCGCTCAACGACTACCTGTGGGGGAAGTGTCGGATCGAAGAAGCCGCGCACGATGTCACGGCGAGTGCGATCGGAGACATTACCTATGGCTCCGAGCGACCACGGTTGTTTCTGATTCCCTCCAGCCTCAAGACCGGCGAGATCGCCCGGATTCTTCGAGAAGGCTACGACGTCGCGCTGCTGAACGACGGGTTTCAGGATTTGTTGAAGCGATTGAATCTGGACTTCCTCTTCATCGACACACATCCGGGCGTCAACGAGGAGACATTGCTGTCCATCGCGATCTCCGACCTGCTGATCCTCATCGTGCGTCCCGACCAGCAGGACTTCCAGGGGACGGCCGTGGCCGTCGAGTTGGCTCGCAAGCTCGAAGTTCCGGAGATGTTTTTGATCGTCAACAAAGTTCCGCCGGGCACGGACCACGCGGCTTTGAAAGAGCAAGTCGAGGGGATGTACAAGGCCGAAGTCGCGGCCCTCTTGCCGCTGAGCACGGAGATGGCTCGGATGGCCAGCGGAGACATTTTCTCGAACCGCTATCCCACTCATCCCATCTCTCAAGAATTGCAGGCGATTGCCAAACGTCTCGTGCAGTAGTCGGTCCTCGTTCGCAAGCTCGTCGGCATCCTTTGGGCGGAGAAGATTTCCATCGTGGCGACCACTTCCAATGACGCTGATCTTGATCTGCTCGTCGGCCGCATGAAGGCCGCCGCCGCGCCGCTGCGCGAAGTGCTGCGGGAGATTCACGCTCGCTTCTCCACCAACAACGACGGCAAGATCGCGGACTACATCCCCGAACTGGCGAAGGCCAACCGAGACTGGTTTGGCATCAGCATCGTCACTGCCGACGGCCAGGTTTTTGAGGTCGGCGATTGCAAGCAGAACTTCACGATTCAGTCGATTTCCAAGCCTTTCGTGTACGGCATGGCGCTCGAAGACCACGGTCTGGAGCACGTTTTGTCCAAGGTCGGCGTCGAGCCAACTGGCGAAGCCTTCAACGCTATCGTGCTCGACGAAGCCTCGAATCGCCCCTTCAATCCGATGGTCAACGCGGGCGCGATTGCCACGGCTGACCTTGTGAAGGGGAAGGATTTTCCAGAACGAGTCACTCGGCTGCTGAGCATGTTCAGCAAGTACTGCGGTCGAGACGTTTACATCGACAACTCGGTTTTCATGTCCGAACGCATGACCGGACACCGCAATCGAGCCATAGGCCACTTGATGCTGAACTTCGGCATGGTCGGCGAGCGCATCGAGGATTCTTTGGAGTTGTACTTTCAGCAATGCTCGATGCTGGTGAGCAGTCACGATCTCGCGGTCATGGGAGCCACTCTCGCAAACGGTGGCGTAAATCCGATCACCGGCCAACGCGCCATCGAGCAGCGCTATGTGAAGTACCTGCTCAGCATCATGTTGTCGTGTGGCATGTACGACTACGCGGGAGAGTGGGCCTATCGCGTCGGCATCCCCTCCAAGAGCGGCGTGGGAGGCGGCATCGTCGGCGTCATCCCCGGTCAATTCGGCATCGGCATCTTCTCGCCCCCACTGGATGCCAAAGGCAACAGCGTCCGAGGCATCCTCGCCTGCCGAGAACTCTCCGAACGCTTCGGCCTCCACGCCTTCGAGTCCGGCTACACAGGCCAACGATTCAGCGATCTGCTGACGCCAGCCCGACGGAGTTGAACAAGAGGCTCAGCCCGCCACGGTCTGAATAAACGTGATTCAGATCCGCATCGGTACTCCGCGATCAGCCATGAATCGCTTCGTCTCGGCAATCGTGTATTCGCCGTAATGGAAGATGCTTGCTGCGAGTGCCGCGCTCGCGTGGCCTTGCGTGACCGCCTCGAACAAGTGCTGCGGACTGCCGGCTCCGCCGCTAGCAATCACCGGAATACGAACCGCGTCCGC
>CAZILR010000489.1:0-4866 GCA_964539995.1 uncultured Planctomyces sp. | reverse complement strand
GGCTACTTTTGAAAAACTCACAGCCGCTTCGGACTACATCGTTCCCCAACTGGGGAACCACTTGAACAGCGTGATGGCCAATGCCGTTCCGGCAGCCGGTAGTAGCACGGTCGTCACGAAGATCGGCCCGTAAGCCCGCGCGTGAGTCTCGCCGCAGATGTTGCGGATCAGCATGACGAGATAGCCGTTGGCCGGCAGTGAATCCAGACTGCCGGACGCAATCGACACCACGCGGTGCAACGCTCGCGGCGCGACGTTGAGTTCATCAATGTAGATCGGTTTGAGAATCGGCAACGCGATCCCCTGCCCACCCGATGCCGAACCGGCGATGCCGGCGATGACCGCCACCGCGATGGCCGCGCTGATCAGCGGATTCTCGAACGGCAAATGAGTCACCCACGAAACCACAGTTTGAAACGCCGGCAAATCTTTGACCGCTGATCCGAAGCCAACCACCGCGCTCGTCGAACCGACTGCCAGCAAGCCGTTGATGAAACCGTCGCCGAAGCATTGCCACACATCCGCCAATTGACGTCGCATCAAGCAGACTCCGGCCATCACGCCAAACAGGATCGACAGCGTTCCGTCTTCTGGGAACTTGCTGAGCACCGCATGAATCGTCGGACTACTCGTCGCCGTGACGAAGTTCGCCATCTGATGGCAAGCGAACGGCAAGAGGTTCAATGACAAAATCGTGACGGCTAACGGAGTGATCGCCACCGCGAACGAAGGACGGCTCGAATCCGCCTGAGCCGAGAGGTGGTCACCATCGCGAGCCTCAAAATGTTCTCCATTCGCGACGGCTCGGCGAAGGACTCGCTCCAGATACCACTGGCCGGCACCGAACATGAACAGGGCCACGATGATGCTCGCCGGCCAGCCGGCGCGAGCGTCCGTCAGAGGTTGCTTCGTCGCCTCGTCGATCAGGTATTGAATCGGAATCAGATTCTGGATTTCCGGCGATCCCGCCGACGTCATCGTGAACGTGATCGAGCCGAATGCGATCGCTCCGGGAATAAATCGTCTCGGCAAATTCGCTCCTCGGAACAACTGCACGGCGAGCGGATAGACCGAGAAGCCGACGACGAACAACGACACACCGCCATACGTCAGCAACGCACACGCCAGCACGACCGCCAAACAAGCCCGCTCTTTGCCGAGCAACCTGCCGACGGTTTGTGCGACCGTGATCGCGGCTCCGGAATCCTCCATCAATTTTCCGAAGACCGCTCCGAGCGCGAAGATCAAATAAAACTTCTTCACATAGTCCGCGAAGCCGGCCATGTAGGCTCCGTTCATCTTCGCCACGGGGTCTTCGCCGCTGAGCGTCACGGCGAGCAACGCACACAACGGCGCGACCACAAAAATGCTCTTGCCGCGCACGACCAAGAGCATCAACAAGGCCAAGCTGCCAAAAAGCACGAGCAAGTGGTAAGCGTCATTCATGGGCGACTCGGAGGGTTTGGCAGAACGATGGACTCAGCCGTTTCGTTCCATGTCTTCATCGCTCTGCGAACGGGTTTCGCGATCGCGTTGATGTTTCACGAGGATCGGGGAATACTCGGAGTATGGCTGAATCGGGCATTTAGCAGAATGATGAGGACCGAATGATGGGCGTGCCTGTGCTGGTTGGAGAGCAGTGGGTTGTCCCGCGCGTTTCGGAGTGGGGGGCCGTCTTCAATCCGTCTCTCGGCGAGGAGATCGCTCGTGTGCCGATGTGCGGAGCAGCCGAGGTGGAAGCCGCCGTCCAGGCGGCGTCGGCCGCGTTCGCGACTTGGTCGAGAACGCCGGCTCCGGTCCGAGCGGCGAAGATGTTCGCATTCAAGGCGAAGCTCGAAGCGAATTTTGAGGAACTCGCCGCGATCATCACTCGCGAGAACGGCAAGACGCTGGAGGAAGCTCGCGGCGATGTGCGGCGCGGGGTCGAGGTCGCCGATTTCGCGTGCGGAATCTCGCATCTCTGCAAAGGGGAAACTCTGCCGCAAGTCGCGGACGGGATCGACGGCGTGACGATGCGCGAGCCGATCGGCGTTTGCGCCGGCATCACGCCGTTCAACTTTCCGGCGATGGTCCCGTTGTGGATGTTTCCAATCGCGATCGCCTGCGGCAACACGTTCATTCTCAAGCCGAGCGAGAAAGTACCGCTGACCGCCGTGCGGTTGGCAGAATTGGCACTGGAAGCGGGTTGGCCGCCAGGCGTGTTGAACATCGTGCATGGCGGACACGCGGCGGTCGATGCGTTGCTGGAACATCCCGGTATCGCGGCCGTCAGCTTCGTCGGATCGACGCGCGTCGCCGAGCATGTTTATGTCACCGGCTGCCGACACGGAAAGCGAGTTCAAGCGGCTGGCGGTGCGAAGAACGTGATGATCGTCATGCCCGACGCCGAACCAGCCGCCACAACACGCGCGATCATGGGGGCCGCTTACGGCTGCGCGGGGCAGCGGTGCATGGCCGGATCGATTTTGATGGGGGTCGGCGACGCGGCTTCGCAGGTTCGCGATCAGATTGCCGGCGCGATCGACAAGTTGGTGATCGACGACACATCGGCGAACTCGAAAGCCGACATGGGACCAGTCATCGACTCCGCCGCGCGCGAGCGAATCCTGCAATCCATCGAGAGGGGCATCGCCGAAGGGGCGACTCTGGTTCGAGGCGACAAGCACGAGAGCCAACGCCGGGGCTTCTTCGTTCCGCCAACGCTGTTCGACGAGGCCAGCCCTGACATGCACATCGCTCGCGAGGAGCTCTTCGGCCCGGTGCTGACGATGCTGCGACCGCGCGATCTCGACGAAGCGATCACATGGGCAAATCGGAGTCCATACGGCAACGGAGCGGTGATTTTCACCAGTAGCGGTGGAGCGGCTCGGCAGTTTGCTCGCGACGTGCATTGCGGCATGGTTGGCGTGAACGTCGGCGTGCCGGCCCCGATGGCAGCGTTCGCGTTCTCCGGTTGGAATCGCTCGTTCTTTGGCGACCTGCATGTGCAAGGGACCGAAGGGGTGATGTTTTACACGCGGCAAAAGATCGTGCTGTCTCGCTGGGATAATGCGTATCGACGAACACAGGGTTGGTAGTGAATGTTTCTGACGAGGCAAATCAGATGCTGACGCCATTCGGTGCTTTCCATGTTCCTGCGACCATCCTAGTCGGCGGAGGTGCGCGGCGCGAGGTAGTCGCTCAATTGCAACGGTTCTTGATTCAGCGAGTGCTGCTGGTCACAGACGTCGGCATGATGCAGCTTGGACCGGCGCGGGAGATCGCGGCACTGCTCGACGATGCGGGCATCTCGGTCACGATCTTTGATGGAGTGCAGCCCGACCCGACTGACAAGAATGTGGCCGACGGATTGGCTCTGTATCGCTCAGAAGGCTGCCAAGCACTCGTCGCGGTCGGTGGCGGATCGCCCATCGACGCGGCTAAGTCGATCAGCGTGCTGACGACGAACACGCCACCGCTGAGCCAGTACGCGGGATATCACAAAATTCCGCGAGCCGGTGCCCCGCTGATTGCAATTCCGACGACGGCCGGCACCGGCAGCGAAGCGACCAAAGTCTCGGTCATCACCGACACTGATCGGGATGTGAAGATGATGATCTTGAGCGTCCACTTGTTGCCGACGATCGCTTTGGTGGATTACGAACTGACACTCACGATGCCCCCTGCCCTCACGGCGGCCGTCGGCGTGGACACACTGACGCACGGCATTGAAGCGTTCGTGTCGCGGAAGGCTCACGGCATGACCGATCCGCTGGCGTTGTCGTGCATCGAACTGGTCGCGAAGCATCTGCGAACGGCGTATCGCGAACCGAACAACCACGAGGCGCGCGCCGGCATGATGCTGGCGGCGTGCCAGGGAGGAATGGCCTTCGCCAACAGCAGTGTCTGTTTGGTTCACGGCATGAGCCGGCCAATCGGCGCGGTGTTCCATGTGCCGCACGGTTTGTCGAATGCGGTCTTGTTACCGACGGTCACGCAATTCTCCTGGCGCGCGAGCGTCGAGCGTTATGCGACGGTCGCTCGGCTGCTTGGCTGTTGTCCCTTTCACACACCCGACGAACCGGCGGCCGAGTCGCTTGTCGATGGCTTGCAGCAGCTCAACACCGATCTCAATGTGCCGCGACTGCGAGACTGTCGCGGCGTCGAGGAAGCTCAGTTCCGAATGTCCCTCACAAAAATGGCGGCCGACGCTCTCGCCTCTGGCAGCCCGCAAAACAATCCACGAGTGCCGACCGCCGAGGAGATCGTGGCCCTGTACGAAGCGGCTTGGTAGCTGAGATATTTGGCGTTGGCACATTCCTTGGGGAACTCTGATGCCCCGGAATCGGTCCATTCGTCACAAACGCTGTCGAATTCCGACGAGGGCTTTCTCGCCCCTGCGTTCGCAAGACACTTCCGCGAACTCGTGGTATTCTGCGGTCGATGGCTCCAATCACTTCTGCAAAACGAAATTGAATTTCCATGTTTCCGACCTGTCCCGCGTGCAAACAATCGGTCCTGGATGACGATGCCGAGAACTGTCCGTTCTGCGGCGCGAACATGAAAACTGGGAAAGGTGGCGGACAAGTCGCTGCTCCGAAGGCCGCGCCGAAGACGGTCGCCAAGGAACGCCCCAGCACACCAAGTGCGCCCGCTGCCCCGGCTCCGACTTCAAAAGCAACTCCCACCAAGTCAGCGCCATCGGCGAACAAAGTCGATGACGATGATCCGTTCGGAGTCGATGCGGCGGCGAACAGCCGAGCGATTCCGTTGTCGAATCGGCCGGCGAAGGGAAAGACCGTGCGGCTAGTCTGCCCGATGTGTGAAACTCCAGGTTTCGCCGGCGCGGACGCGGCCGGCAAAGAGGTGAAGTGCTGCAACGAACAA
>CAZILR010000488.1:0-4869 GCA_964539995.1 uncultured Planctomyces sp. | reverse complement strand
GGTCCGTAGTAATCGCCGAAGTAGTAGTGCGAATAGCGCGGACGAACCCAGAAGTGAACTAGCAGCGGCGTGCTCTCGATCGCGCACCACGGCGAGTAGTAATGCGTCCCGTACCAGTTGTTGCGACGGAAATAGACCGGCGCGAACAGTTGGCCGCGAGTCCCGACTCGATAGTCCCAATAGCCTGCCACGAACAAGCAGCCGCTAGGGGTCCAGACCCAATGAGCGGGGACCCAGACCCAGTTCTCCTGATACGGATGCCAATAGCCCGGCCGCCAGCGATAGCCGACGTCGTTCCACATCCAGCATCCCGGCACCCAAAAGTAACTGTCGTTGGGAGGCGGAGTGTTCGGGCCGGTCTCCAAAGACTCTGGCGGCGCGATGCGGTACGCCAGTTCGTCTTGTTCGTCAGATACCCACAGGCCGCCGGTCCACTGCCAGCCACCCGGCACGTCGTCCCAATAACCGGGAATCCAACGTCGCCCCGGAGGGAGCTTGCGCCAGATGCCGCTGACCCACAAAAAATTATCGCGGTCGTCATCCCAGGCCCAATAACCCGGAATCCAGACGACGTCGTCCCCTTCCGGTTTGAAATCCGGAGCCACTTCCGCGATGTCTTCCGGCGGCTTTTGCGGAATGATCAGTCCCGCTTCAGGATCATTCGCGAGCGGTTCTGCGAACGCTTCGTGAACCGGGCCGCGCGTCAACACTTCGACGTCATCCTGAGACAGTGCTTCACGCGGCGGGCTATCGGGAGCTGCCGGTGGAGGAACCTCTTGGGCCAAGGAACTCAAGACGATCGATGCCGCGATACAGGCACCGAACCCAAAGCGAATGATCAAGCTTCTCGCGACTTGCTCGCGTGGATTCTGTTCTCGATTGAGCATGGTGGAGACTCCTTTTACCTGTGAGTCGAGGCGTCGAAAACATCTTCGACCACTCAAACATTGCAGGTCTGGCATTCCTGCCGAACGATTATGCCGATCCCTGAAGCAATCGGAATGCCAGCGCGGCGAATTGGCCCGTTTTCGGGATTGATGCAATTTCCGATTCTCGATTCGACAAGTCGGTCACGAACGACTGCGATGCACACGACGATCGCTTGCGGATCACCGCTCCAATCCAGACGGCAGTTCTTTGAGGCGTTCGAGCTCCAGAATCTCCGTGTGATACCAGCGTTTCCCGGTCGCGAGTTTGTAGCCGACGCACTTCGAGGCGTACCACGCGCCGTCGGCTTGTTTCCAATCTCTGAACTCGTGCCGATCGGTGCGCCAGCGAATTTGAGTCAGCCGTTTCGACTCTTTGTCGAAGTACAAGTCCATCGGCGGCGTGACCGTCTCACTGACTCGGATGCCATAGGCGGGCTTGTCGTTGATGGTCATCTCGTCGAGCGATTCGAGTTTTGACTTTTCATCCACGAGCGCGTTGAGCGTCCAGCCCCAGACGAGGAACGTGGCCGGCTCTTTGTCATTCTTGACGCGGTCGTTCTTGCCGAGCCACCAATGCCCTGGCGGTTCGAGGACCGAGACTCGCTCGTTGCCTTTGGCGTTTTCATCCGATGAGACGGCGAGTCGTTCTTTGATGCGAAACAGCTTCAACAATTTGGTCTCACCGCCGGCCGCCTCGACGGTCGCTTGCACCAACTCGCGAGCAACTGGCTCGGCCGCGCGGATTTCTCCGGCGATCACCAGCATCATTATGGAGACAACACTCAGCCACATTCGCCATCGCATCGAAGGCACTCCTGAACGAGAGAAATCGTCGCCGACCCCGGACCACGACAACGGGACTTTTCCTCGTTCCAGGTTTCTGCTGCAATGGCGCGAGGTGAATCGTCTGGCAAAGGATCGCGAAGGAACTCTGATGCGGCTGGCCCTGATGTGGTTGGGATTGCTGGCAATGCTCGGCTGCGGTGGAAAGACGGAACCGCGCCGTGTCGCGGTGCGTGGCTCCGTAATTGTCGGCGACAAACTCGTGCCGGAGGCGACCGTGCGGTTCTTGCCGGAAAAAGGGAATGCTGGTCCGGTGGCGATGACGAGCGTGAACGGCGGGTTGTACAACTTCACGAAATTGGATGGTCCGTATCCCGGCAAATACAAGGTGAGTGTGAATCTGGAACTCGCCAGTCTGTCGAAAATCGCAAGCGACGATCCAAACGCTCCTCCTCCGCCGATGCAGTGGGAGCAAGAAGTCACGGTCCCTGACCAAGAATCTGCGACGCAACACTTTCTTTGGAAAAGTGCCGATGAATTGAAAGCCGAAAGCAAACCGTAACCGCGTTCGCCAGAATGTGGGTGTGTCGCGGAATGGCCCATGTTCTGGCGAACGTGGCTACGGATTTGAAACCGCTGGCGGGAATTCCCAACCATGCCGCAATCCTCGCGATGCTCCGCAACCGCCCGGCCGACCGGCTTCACGCTGATCGAGTTGCTGGTGGTGATCGCGATCATCGGAGTGCTCGTCGCGCTGTTGTTGCCGGCGGTGCAGAATGCTCGCGAGTCGGCGCGGCGGTCGCAGTGCCAGAACAATCTCAAACAGATCGGCCTTGGACTGCACAACTATCACGACGCCAACAAACGATTCCCGATGGGGTCTCATGTTCGTGTTTTTTCGTGGGGCAGCCTTCTGTCGTTGCTGCCGTATGTCGAGCATCGAGCCGCCTATCAAACCGTCGATTTCAACGCTCAAGATTGCTGCCGATGGACAAGGGCCATGCAGGCCGCCGGCCGGAAAGAGCCAGCGACCAATCGCGTGTTGACCTACACCTGCCCCAGCGATCCGAATTCCGGCAAGACGTTGTTGTCCGGGCCGACGGGACCGCTGCCCGCGTCGGCCGATTGCGGCGTGCTGTATCCCGGAAATTATCTGGGTGTCTCCGGCGATACCGGCATCGGATATCCGACCTGCTTCTTCAACATCACTGCGACGACCAACGGGACCGGGATGATGTTCACACGCAGTTCGACACGCTTCGATCTGGTTCGTGACGGAACGTCGCAGACCCTTTTCTTCGGCGAGCGCGGCTTGCCCAATGATCTCGGTTGGGGATGGCTGATGTGTGGCGGATCGGAGTGCGAGCAGTACCTCAGCGTCCAGAACGGATTGACGACGCCGCATAACTTGCCGACTACCAGCATCACCGTCAGCAATTATTGGAGCTGGCATCCTGGTGGAGTTCATTTCTTGATGGTCGATGGCAGCGTACGGTTTCTGAGTCTCAACCTGTCCTACAACACACTGAAAGCCCTCTCGACGAAGTCGGCCAGCGATTTGGTCGGTGAGTTCTGATCGAAGATTGCAAGAATGGATCGACCATGAGATCGCTGGTCTTCGCCGCTGTCGTGTATCTGTGTGGCTGGAGTCTTGGTGCCGCCGCCGAGCGATCTGAATTCTTCAAGATCCAAGTGGTTGACGAAGCCACCGGCCGAGGCATACCGCTCATCGAATTAAAGACGGTCCTGAATCAGCGGTTCATCACCGACTCGGCTGGCGTTGTCGCGATCCGCGAGCCGGAACTGTTCGAGCAGACGGTCTTCTTCCAAGTCGGCGGTCACGGTTACGAATTTCCCAAAGACGGCTTCGGCTTTCGCGGCAAGCAGCTCAAAGTCGAACCGGGTGGCGAAGCAACACTGAAGATCAAACGGCTCAACATCGCCGAGCGGCTGTATCGCGTCACGGGAGCCGGCATCTACGCCGACACGGTGTCGCTCGGCGAAAAGCCGCCGATCGCACAGCCGCTGCTGAACGCTCAAGTCTCCGGTTCGGACAGCGTCGTCACGGCGATTTATCGAGGACGGCTGCACTGGTTCTGGGGAGACACGAATCGGCCAAAGTATCCGCTTGGCCTGTATCACGTCCCCGGCGCGATCTCGCGATTGCCGAGTGATGGCGGGCTTGATCCGGCCGTCGGTGTGAACCTCGATTACTTCGTCGGCGAGGACGGCTTTGCGAAAGCGATGTGCAAAATGCCCGGCGACGGCCCGACCTGGATCTTCGGCTTGACGGTGCTGAAGGACAACGACGGCCGCGAGCGACTCTTCTGCGGCTACATGAAAGTCCGGAACTTGCTGGAGGTTTACGAACGCGGCATCGCCGAGTTCGACGACGAACGTCAAGAATTCGTCCATCGACAACGCTTCGACAAAGACGTGCCGCTGTATCCCGACGGACATCCGCTGCTGCGCAAAGTCGATGGAGTCGAGTACGTCTACTTCACCGAGGCCGCAGCGGTCGTGCGCGTCCGTGCGACGGTCGAAGCCTTCCGTGATCTCAGCCAGTACGAAGGCTTCAGTTGCCTCGTTCCCGGAGGACGCGAGACGTCACCGCAGGTCGAACGCGATGCCACTGGCAAAGTTGTTTGGGCTTGGAAACGCGACACCGCTCCGATTCGCTGGGGACTGCAAGAGAAGCTGCTGAAGAGCGAACGGATCAAGCCAGACGAGGCGTGGTTGAGGCTGCAAGATTCAGACAGCGGCAAGCCGGTCATCGCTCATGCCGGTTCGGTGACGTGGAGCGAACATCGTCGCTGTTGGGTGTCGGTCTTCACACAGCACTTCGGCTCATCGCTGTTGGGCGAGATTTGGTACTCGGAAGCGGATGCCCCCGAAGGCCCGTGGCGCAAGGCGACGAAGATCATCACGCACGACAAATACAGCTTCTACAACCCGAAGCAGCATCCGTATTTCTCGGCCGGCCGATTCCTGTTCTTTGAGGGCACATACACGCACACGTTCTCCGGCAACACCGACCAGACGCCGCGCTACGACTACAACCAGATCCTCTACCGCTTGGACTTGGACGACCCGCGATTGAAGAACACGCAGGGCGCGAATTGATGCGTGGAGTCACGGCAACTCGACCGCTCGCAGG
>CAZILR010000487.1:0-4875 GCA_964539995.1 uncultured Planctomyces sp. | reverse complement strand
CGCGAGCGATCGCCAAGCTGCTGGCGTTTCCGCTGGTGCGGTTGGATGTCGCGACGCTGCTCAGCGGCGACAAGGGGCAGTCCGAGAAAAACATGCGCGACGTGCTCGCGCTGATGGAAATGATCGCTCCGGCTGTGCTGTGGCTCGACGAAATCGAAAAAGGCTTTGCCGGCGCGAACGGCGAGGCGGGATCGGACTCGACGATGGTCCGCATCATGGGTCGCTTCCTGACCTGGATGCAGGAGAACCCGGCTCCGGTGTTTGTCGTCGCGACGGCCAATAGCGTCACTGGTTTGCCTCCTGAAATGCTGCGACGTGGTCGCTTCGACGAACTCTTCTTCGTCGATTTGCCGAACTACCACGAGCGCAAACAAATTTTGGAAATTCATCTTCGCAAGCGTGCGTTCGATCCGGCGGGGTTCGACATCGCGAAGTTGGCCGAACGGAGCGAAGGCTACAGCGGTGCCGAGTTGGAACAAGTCGTCCTCGCCGCGATGGTCGAAACCTACGGCGGTGCCGACGGCATCACGCAGGCGGCGTTGGAAAAGGCTCGAGAGGAAACCGTGCCACTGTCGGTCACGATGGAAGAGAAAATCTTCCAGCTTCGCGAATGGGCCAAGGGCCGTTGCCGGCCGGCGACTCCCGACAGTCGCGTGCTACAAATGCTGGAAGCCGAGCAACGGCAGAAGGCTGAAGCCGCCGGCGACGAGCGATCCCTCGAAGACAAGCCGTTCGCGTTCGACCCGACCGAATTGGAACCAGAGGAGAACGACGAGGAGTGGAAGGCTCCCGCTCAAAATGGCGACCTTCCGGCGGCGTTGCTGGAATACGTTCGGGCTCACGACGGCGTGACGATCCCGAAATTGCAGTCGGTCTTCGCGGAGTTCGGACCGACGACCGGCGAGCAAGGTCTCTCGCTACGCTCCGATCCGAATCTGATCCTCTGGTTGGGGTTGAGCGCTGAATTCGCGGGAGAACTCTCGAAACTCATCAGCAACAAACGCTTGTTTCTGCGAGTCACCGACGCATCGGCCTTCGGCGATTCGGAGACGGAGATCAAACTTCCGAAGGTGACCGCACTGCCCGACAATAAAGTCTCGAAACCCGCGTGGTTGCCGACATGTCTGACCGACCTGGCTCCTGATGAGCCGGAGACGCGATTGCAGCGAGTCGCTCGCATGATGCTCGCCAAATGATGTTGCGATACCTTTCAAGCCCGCCGTTGAAGAATGCGCAGCGCGTGCTGCTGTTGCTGAGCGGGTTTGTTGTTTTTGAATTCCATTCTGGCTTCTGCGAGCTACCCAACTCGCCGAAAGACGAGAAGCCGGCCGTCACGACACGCGAGCCAATTCCCGACGACGACGCGCCGCGGGAACTCAAACGATTGATCGCCGCTGGCAAAGTCAAAGTCGTCTACGAGTCCGATCCAGAGTTCGTGAAAGCCAGCCGGGGTTGGGCCGACTTTCATCTCGAGCTTGAGCATTCCTTCAAGTATGGTCTGACGAAGTCGAAAAAAAACAGCCGTTGGCGAGTGAAACTCACGGTCACCCAATTCGAGCCAAAAATTGAGCTGACACATCTGATTCGGTTGCCGGCGTCGTTCAAATCGCCGGAGATTTGGCAGAGCCAAATTCTGCGGCACGAGTTTGATCATGTCACCGTGAGCCTGGACCCGCGAGCGCTGCTGCTGCTCCGCCATCTGCTCACGCACTTGCCGGTCATCGAGCGAACCTTGGAACCAGACGAAGAGCCGACCAATGAACGGCTCAACCAAATTATCAATGAAGAAGTTGACCGCCGTCGCCGAGCGGTGATCGAGTTGATGCGGCAGAACAATGTGTTGCTCGACAAAGTGGGAGCTCACGGGGCACAGCCGGTGCCCGATCGAGCCACCTTTTTCGCGAAGCTCTACACGAAGGAGCATCTCGCGGAACAAAAGTTTCCTTTCGTGGAGCAAGTGCTTGGCCTGCTGGCGACCGCCAAATACGAGAACGCCGAATTGCCATTTCTGCCTCGTGATCCGACCGAACCATGAGTCGGCAGATTCCGAATCTTCGACACGATCGCCACCTGTTCCAGGCGGAAATCGGTCGCCTTCGGTGGTTGTCGGGCATTCCCGTGGACGCGGTTTGACTGAGACCCTCTGCGACCTAGAGTTGCTGGCTCATTGTTGAAAACCCGACGACGCTCGCTCGACGAGACACGATCATGGTTCTGCTGGTGTTTGTGATTGCCTTTCTGTGTGCCGCCATCGGCTACATGGCGGCCGGCCTGTTGAATCACCGTCAAATTGCGGCGGAGCGCGAAGACAATCGGCTCAGCAATGAACTCGAACGCAAAGAATTGGCCGAGTTCATGCAGCATGTGCAATCCGTCGCGTCGAACGTGGACAAGAAAGTGGATCGGCACTCGCTGAACTTGGCGACCATCAATGACGACATCTCGAAGAATCAGGAGCCCGATCCGAAGTTCATCTTGCGTGCGGTCAAGCAACTCTTCGAGGCCAACGTGCAGTTGCATGGCGAGCTGACGACGGCTCAGGAGCAAATCGACGTCAAGCAGCAACAGCTTGAGTCGTACATGGCCGAAGCGCGAACCGACACGCTGACCGGCATCTCGAATCGCCGGGCATTCGATGAAGAGATTCATCGCCTGTTTGCGATCCGTGAACGACGCCCCACTGATTTGTGTCTGCTGATGGCGGATATCGACCACTTCAAGATGTTCAACGATTACCACGGACATCAGGTTGGCGACGAGATGCTGCAGCGTGTGGCGGCCGCCTTCGAGATCTCGACACGGTCGTGCGACATTGTCTGCCGCTACGGTGGCGAAGAGTTCGCGATTCTGCTGCCCCGGACGAGACTCGCCGACGCCATCCGAGTCGCTGAGCGTGCTCGAGCGGCGGTTGAGTCTCTGCGCTGCGATATTGGCGAGATTGAGCTGCATGTGACGACCAGCATCGGAGTCGTCGAACTGCGACCCGGCGAGGACATCACTGGGTTCGTCAAACGCGGCGACGAAGCGCTCTACGCGGCGAAGGTTGCTGGCCGCAACTGCGTCTGGCATCAAACAAGCCCCACATCGCAAAAGCTCGACCAAGTGATGGCAGAGGTCACGACGCCAGACAACTTGGCCGAGACGGCGAGCATCCGCGCAGACGCTCACAGCGTCCAACGCGAACCGGCTTGAGGATCAGGCTCCGCTGCGGAAACATGCTCCGGCGCAATTGATCGGGCTGACGTTTCGGTTTTGGGGCATCACGTCTTCCGGTTCGTCAGATGTGCCAAAGCGCTGACACGATTAGACGGTAACAAACAGAACGAGAACTCGCGGCTTTGAAGGATCGCGTTGGCGGCGAGCTGAGTTTCGGCGACTTGGCGTTGGTCCGTGAGAGCGGCGTGAGTGTCGCTGGCGAGCGTGGCGAGGCGTTGGCTGATCGCTCGCAAGCGGCGGCGGCGTTGGTTGTTTTCGGCACGCGAGGCTCGACGCGGATTGTGGCGGTCGAGCGAGTCTTGAGCGTGTTGCTCGGCGATCAAGCGTTGCTTCTCGGCCAACAACTCCGCGACTTCAGCGGCTGTTGGTCCGGTCCCCTCTCCCTCTGGGAGAGGGCTAGGAGCCTGTTGAAGAACACCCCACCCCGCGAGCCACTGGGACAAGCCCAGTGGGGGGATTTTCAACAAACTGAGATGGCGTTCGGGGGTGTGGTCGAAGTCCCACAGGCGATGTTTGAGAGCGGCGACGTCGGACTCGGTGACGTCCCAACCGCCGAGCGGCAGGCGTTGAGTGGCGGTTACGGTCAGATAGATCGGTGGCGTGACGCCGAAGAGGCGAGCGATCAAGCGATCCGTCATCTCGTCGTACTTGGCTCCGCCGATGCCGTGCAGAAAGGCGTCGGCGAAGAAGACTCGCGCGAACAGTGTGTTCGTGAGTGCTCGCGGACGCAGCTTCCAACCGCGTGACGACAAGGCTCGCAGGTGTGCGACGGTAGACTCGGCCGAGCCAGTCGCGGGACGAGGCACTGACGCGATGACCGTCTCACCGTTCGCGAGCTGCAATTCAGACGAAGTCGCTCGGACAAACAGTCGGCCACGGCGCGAGTCACCGGCTCGCCAAATCCAAAACGGAGATTCCAGCCAGTCTCCTTCCACGTCGCCAGCACGAGAGCCGAGATCGGGAACCGGGTGTTGTCGATTGCGGACTCGATTGACTCGGCGGTACTCGGCGACGACTTCGTTGTAGGTCGCGTGAGTCCGTTGAGGATCGTTCAGCAGACTGCACACGAACCAGGCGAAGGCTTCCGTCTCACAAAGTTGGCTGATCGGAAGTTCGAGATTGTTGAGGCCCTGGCGACGTTCGGCCTCGCGGCGAACGATGGTCAGCAAGTCGGACAAGCGAGGGGGAGGCAAGCTGGCCGCTTGCTCGACGGCGGCGGGCCAGATTTCGGACAGCATCGGCTCGATCGGCCAGCAGGCCAGCGCGGCGGAGACTCGGTCGGCGAAGGTGCAAAACAGCGTTTCGTCTTGAAGTGGAGCTTCCTCCCACGGTGCCGCGCCGGCATCGGCATCGAACGGGATAGACTCGATGCGAGGTGCTTCACGCGAACCAACGGGGACCGCGATGCGTGTCGAAGAGACGGCGTCGTTGTCCACGATCAGATGCAGGCCAATGCCGCCGGTCGCTTTCGCCAGATGATCGAGCACGAAGTTTTTGGCCCACACGCCCGGATGAAACAGCTCCGGCTGGTGGCCGCCGACGATCAGCGGTTGATCGAAACCAACCCGAAGCGTCAGCGAGGGAGCACTGTTACCGTTCGCCCGCGCTGACGCTTCGGGTTGGTTGGTGAATCGTTCGGCCGCCACCACGATTTCCTAG
>CAZILR010000486.1:0-4883 GCA_964539995.1 uncultured Planctomyces sp. | reverse complement strand
GATCATTCTTCGCCAATTCATCCGCGCGGTTCGCCAATTGCTCGGCTTGACGGGCCAGGCGGCGCAGTTCCAACAAGTCCTTCTGCAAGTCGGCCAGTTGCTCGAACGGCTTTTCGAGTTGGGCGAGCTTCTTCGAGGCGGCTTCGAGTTGCACTTCCGCCTCGCGGACGTGATTGCGTTGTTCCGGCGTGAGGTTTTTGTCCGCGTCGTTGCGAGCCTGTTGGACCTCAGCTTCAGCCTTGGCCAGTTCATTCTGAGCGATCTGTTCCGCCTTCTCGCCGAGTTCGTGGAACAGCGGGTCGTTGGCCAATTGCTCGGCGAGCTTCTCGCCTCGCTCGGTCAGCGCGCGCAGTTCGCGTTGCAGTTGAGCGACATGCTCGCTGTCCGGCGGATCGTCCTGTTTCTTGGCGTGCTGTGACTCTTTGCGAAGTTCGGCCAACTCGTTTTTCTTGGCGTCGATGTCGCGGCGCAGGTCGTTGAGTTCGTCTTTAAGTTGCTCATGCGTCTTCGCGAGTTCGTTGGCTCCTGGCGGCGCGGCCTTCTTGCTGATGCGGAGGACTCGCGGTTCGGACCAGACTTCATGCGGGCCGGGTTCGGGACGTTCGTCGGTGATGCGGACGCGGTAGTTCAACCACTGCCCGTGCTCGACGTTGAGCTGGCTGAGGTCGAGCGTGAAGCGATGCTCGAAATCCTTCTGGCCGCGCACCGCTTCGACGACGATCGGCTCGCGCGATTTTTCTTCAACGATGAGATGCAATTCCAGCGAGCCGAGGCCGACATCGTCGGATGCGGTCACGTCGATCGGCACGACGTCGTCCGGCCGAGCCTCCGTGCTGTGATCCCCTTTGACGGTGAGCTTCGGAGCCTCGTCGGTGACGACGACCAACTCGCGTGGCACCGTGTCGTTGTTCGACAACTTGTGAATGTCTTCGAGCGCGAACAAAAACGGCCCGGCGACGGCGGGATCGGCGGTCACTTCGAGCGACGCAGTTTGCTTCGAGGTCGCGAGTTCGAGCTTTTTGTTCGCATCGCCGTGTTGCCGCCAGACAAGCTGAGCCGTCTCGACCGGCTTGTTGAATTCCAGCGTGAACTTCAGCCGGCTTTTCTCGAAGACCTTGATCGCACCAATCGCACCATCGAGCGACTGGGCCGGCCAACCGGCATACGCAGGCGGCTCGACATCGAGCCGAATCTTTGTGACGACCGGCGGTTCGACGACTTGAATTTTGTAGTCGCGAGATTTCTGACGCTCGACCGCGATGCGAAAATCAAAATCGCGCATGACATGCGGCACGAGTGCGACAAACGACTTCCGAGCCTCGTCGAACGGCATCGCGCGGCGATCGGTTGTGCCGGCCGAATCGCGCCATTCGAGCGTCAACGACTTCGGCGGTTCCGCGACTCCAGGCTTCTCGGCGGTCGCCAACAATTCGACATCAGTGCCGCGAGCGACGATGCGGTCACCGTTCTCGACCGCGACAGTCCACGCTCCGGCCGTGCCCCAGTTGCCCCACGGCATCAGGAACCGCTGCCAGAGTTGGCGATACATGCTCGGCGCGACGAACACTGGAATCGCCAGCAGCACGCACGACGCCAGTCCCCAACGCACTGAAGACCACGCCTTCCGCGACGAGACCACTTCTTCGAGGTCGAGTTCGTCCATGCGTTGCCGAGTTTGCTTGAGCAGCAACTCGCGCATCACCGGCGAACCTTTGAAGCTGTCTGGCTGATTGGGATCAAAGAGCTCGACGGCCGACGTGAGCGCATCTTCCCAGCGCGGGTTCGCCTTGTCCGCCATCGCCGCGAGTTCCGCCCAACCAATCCGTCGGCACAGCGGCACAACAACCCAAACGAGAAATGCGAGAGCGGTCAGTGTCGCGATACTCGACAACACAATCATGCGCGTCGTCGGAGCCAAGTCGTACCGATAGTCCGCCATGAACGCCCCGGCCAAGCCGAGCGACGCGATCATGCCGACTCGCCCGGCCCCACGCAGCAGCCATTGCCAGCGGACCCACGATTTTAACTCGGTCAACTGATCCGCGATTTCGGACGGAAGCCACGCAGCGTCTTGAGACATGATCGACTCCGACTGAGGGCGAATGAGCGGCTCGGATTGTATCGGCATTTGAAGTGGCGGCTACGTCAGACTAACCCGAAGCGCCAGCGAGGACGGACGCTTTTGAACGCGATGAATTGCGAGTTCTCAGAGGTGTTCGCCCTCGCTGGCGCTTCGGGTTAGTTTGCATTCAGCCGGATATCGACGCTCGCGCTGTGAGCGGTCAGCCCTTCGACTGCCGCCATGTGGCGGATGTCGTCTGCGGCACTCGACAGAGCGGCGGCGTTGTACGAAATGACCGACGACCGCTTCAGAAAATCGTTCGCGCAGAGGCCGTTGGCAAACCGTGCCGTTCCGCCGGTCGGCAAAACGTGCGACGGGCCGGCGACGTAATCGCCGACCGCGACCGGTGTGTGATGGCCAAGGAAGATCGCTCCGGCGTTTTGGACTTTCGCGAGAATCGCTTCGGGGTTGGCGGTTGAGATGTGCAAGTGCTCGGTCGCGAGCAGGTCCGTCAGTCGGCAGGCTTCGTCTTCGTCGCGAGCGAGGATCAACGCGCCGTAGTCTTCGAGACTTTGCCGTGCGAGGTCGCCTCGCGGCAGTTGGGCGAGCTGCTTGGTCAATTCATCCTGCACGGCGGCGATGAGCGGAGCGTGCCAGGTGATGAGGACTCCCGAACCGGGGCTGTGTTCGGCTTGCGAGATCAAATCGCTGGCAACAAAGTCGGCTCGCGCGGTCGAGTCGGCCAGCACGATGACTTCGCTGGGACCGGCGATGCTGTCGATATCGACTTCGCCGTACACAAACTTCTTGGCGAGCGCGACAAACAAATTGCCGGGGCCGACGATCTTGTCCACTCGCGGCAAGCCCTCGACACCGAATGCCAGCGCGGCGACCGCTTGTGCTCCGCCGATGCGATAGACCTCGGTGATGCCGAGCAGCTTGCACGCCGCCAGCAGATCGCGGTTGTAGCTGCCGAACTCGGTCGGCGGCGCGACGACGGCGATCTCTTTCACTCCCGCGACTTGAGCCGGCACGGCGGTCATCAGCAACGTCGATGGGTACGCGGCCGCACCGCCGGGGATACAAATGCCGACACGCTTCAGCGGCAGGTATCGCTGACGGAGTTCGATGAGAGCGTTCGGGCAACCGCCCTCGCTTGCGCTTCGGGTTAGCGTGACGGTCTGATTCAGCAGCCGCGATTGGAACTCGATGATGTTGTCGCGGATGCGGGTGAGCGTTTTCAAAAACTCTGGATCGGCGGACGCGAAGGCCGCGTCGAATTCGGCCGGTGTGACTCGCAGTGTTTCAGGAGTCAGTTCTTTGCGGTCGAGTTTCTTCGTGTAGTCGAGCACGACCGGTAGGCCGCCTTGACGCACGTCACCGCAGATGCGTTCGACGACTTGCTGCGGAGTCAGCGGCTCGCCGAAGAGGGCGGTTGTCCGCTGACGGCCGGCATCGGAAACAACATCGCCTCGCGGCGAAAGTTTTTGGCGCAGGGATTCAAACAGCTTTTCGGCGCTGTCTTTCGTGCAGTCGATCGTGATCATTTCGCAGGTTCTGTCGTGGCGTTCTGAGTGGAAGAATTCTCGGCGAGACCTCGGAAGATCGCGCGGCGGAGTGGATTATCGCGAGTCGTGAATTCTTCGCCGGGAGTCGGCGGAGTCATCAGCGTGGCCGCGAGTTCGTGGAACTTGGCGTCGAGGTTGTCGGCCTCGGCGACCAGCAATGCTTCGGGAGTGCTCGGTGCGATTGGCGAGCCCCACTCCGGCAGCGACTGGTGCGAGATGATGATGTGCTCCAGTCGCAGCAGCGTTTCCGGGTTAAAGTCGGCGATCGTGCGAGCCTTGTCGCGGATCATGTCTCGCCCGATGAAAATGTGTCCGACCAGCCGGCCAGCAGCGGTGTACGTCGAGCCCGTCGGGGCGTACTTCAGTTCGTGGACCTTGCCGATGTCGTGCAGGATCGCACCGGCGATGACCAGCGATTTGCTCAGAGGAGGCTGCATGTCGGGGTAGTACTCGGAGTACTTCTCGGCGAAGTGCAACGCCAACCGAGTGACCGACAAAACGTGCTCCAGATAGCCGCCGGTGAAGGCGTGATGATTTTTGGCGGCGGCAGCCATCCGGCGGATGTCCTCTTCGTGTTCCATCAACAGTTCGATGACCAGTTTCCGCAGCGGAACTTCGGTGATCTGTTGCGAGGTGATCGAGATCAGTTCGGCGAACATCGCGTCGATGTTGAACCGCGTTGACGGCACGAGATCGCCGGGACGAAAGCCTTGCGCTTCATCACCGGCTTCGACGGGCCGGATCTTTTCGAGGTCGAATTGCGGGCCGAAATCGGTTTCCTGATATCGGCCGCGGACCTTGTAGAACTGTCCGACCTGCCAAACCGTGTCGCACTCTGGGAAGAACGCCGAATCGCTCCAGACCATGCTGGTTGTGGCTCGCTTCGCGTCACGGAGCGTGACCCGGTAATACGGCTTTCCGTCGCGAGTCTTCGACTTTTCTTTGTTCGACAGCAGCACAAAACAGTCCGCCGCCTGTCTGGGTTGCAGGTCACTCAGTCGGCTGATTTGCGGTTCGCGAGAATCAAACGGGAGTTGCGGCTGCATCGGTGTGTCTCTTAATAAGGTGGGGCACTTTATCAACCGGCGAACCGGCACCGAAGCGGGCGGCTCGAAGTTTTCGCAGCCGAAAGTGCGAAAATTCAGTTTTCGCCGGGAAATGGCTCGCTATAATCCGCCGCGACCCGAGCTGGCTTGGATCGCCGCTCGTTCCTATTCCCCCGACAACCTTCTCTTCAGGAGTTTGCAAGTCAT
>CAZILR010000485.1:0-4893 GCA_964539995.1 uncultured Planctomyces sp. | reverse complement strand
CGAAAAGTCATCGACCAGCTCAAGCATGTCTCGAACACGAACACGACCGTGCTGATCCTCGGCGAGAGCGGCACCGGCAAAGAACTCGTCGCACGCGCGTTGCACCAGAACAGCGACCGCAAAAACAAACCGTTCGTCCCTGTGAATATCTCGGCGTTGCCGGAGAGCATTCTCGAAAGCGAACTGTTCGGCCACGAAGCTGGCTCATTCACCGGCGCGATGAGCAAGCGGATCGGCAAGTTCGAGTACGCCAACGGCGGCACGCTGTTCCTCGACGAGGTTGGCGAGATGCCGGTCGATACGCAGATCAAGCTGCTGCGAGTGCTCGAAAGCCGCAAGATCACCCGCGTCGGCAGCAACGACGAAATCGACGTCAACGTCCGTCTCGTCGCCGCGACGAACGCTGATCTCAAAGAGTCGGTGAGCAGCGGAAAGTTTCGCGAAGACCTCTATTTCCGCCTGAACGTCGTCCGCATCACGCTCCCGCCGCTGCGCGAACGAGTCGCCGACATCCCACTGCTCATCGACCACTTCCGCAAACTGCTCGCCGATAACCACGGCCGCGAGGTTCCCAACCTTTCGCGAGCCGCGCGCCACGCGCTCGTCACCTACGACTGGCCCGGCAACATCCGACAGCTTCGCAATGTCATCGAAAGCATGTTGGTCAGCGACATCGACGGCCTGCTGGATGTCGATGACCTTCCCGAAGAAATCCGCCCGGCACCCGGCTCCATCCCCGAGACAGAACTCGGCGAGATGGTCTTCGGAGCCGATCAACTGATCGGCAAAAAGCTGGAAGAAGTCGAGAAGTACTACCTCCAACGCGCGCTGGAAGTCACCAAAGGCAACCGCGAAGAAGCCGCCACGCTCCTGGGCATCGGCGAGCGGACGCTGGATCGAAAAAACAAAGAGTACCAGTTGAAGGAGTAGAAAGTAGCCATCACGCTCCCGCGTGATGAGCCTTCCTCGTTCGACTCACATCCAGTCCACAAAGCTTGCGCAACCACGCTTCAAAAGGCTCGTCACGCGGAGCGATGACGGCTACTTCGGCGGCTCGAACTCTTTCAGCACGATATTCCGCAGCGCCGCTTTCGTGCGGAATGAGCAGAACCCCAGCGGCTTGCTCGGTTCAACTTCACTGCGGATGCCGATCTTCTTGCCGGTCAGGTCGGCGTCGAGCAGTTCCTTACCGTCGATCCAGGCGGTGATTCGCTTTTCCAAGACACGCAGCCGAATCTTGTACCACTGGCCGTTCTTGAATTCGCGAAACGAGGTGTACTCGTTCTCCGAAGCGTCTTTGAAGTCGAGACTCGACAAACCGCAGACCGTCCCACCCCAGCCGCCAAGGATCAGGCTGCACGGGTCATCCTTGACCGGGAACGTCAATCCGCAAAAGAAATCACTGCCATCGACTCGCTGGGCTTCCAGTGAAATCTCGTAGTTGAGCTTCGGCAGAACCTTCTCGTCCTTCCAAGTCACGCCCGTAATGTCGTTCCCCATGTCGAGAATGAGCTGGCCGTCCTCGACGGCAATCTCACCGTCTCCGCCGAACATCGAATTTTTCCAGCCATCAAGGTTCTTGCCGTTGAAGAGCTTCAACTCGCGTTTGACCTTCGGCTCCGGCTTTTTCTCGTCTTTCTTCTCGTCTGCCCGCAAGGCGACGAAGCCGCTCAAGACTACTGCCGTGAGCACTGCCAGCAACGAACGATTCCGAATGGCGAACATGGCCTTCTCCTCCAAAAATTGACTGTTGCGCAAACGTCACTCCGGCTTGAGCAGCGGGAAGGCGATGACGTCGCGGATTGTGTTCGTGTTCGTCAGCAGCATCACCAACCGATCGAGGCCGATGCCCATACCGCCAGCCGGAGGCATTCCGACTTTCAGGGCGTAGACGAATTCGTGGTCCATCTTCGCCATCGAGTCCTCTTCCGCTTGGCCGGCCAATTGCGTGCGGAAGGTCTCTTCTTGCAGACGTGGGTCGTTGAGTTCTGTGTAGGCATTGGCCATTTCGAGGCCGTGGATGAAGAGTTCAAACCGCTCGGCAATGCTCGGATCGGATTGCTTGCGCTTCGTGAGCGGACACATCGACGCCGGGTAGTCGATGACGAAGACCGGGCCAATGAGCGCGTCTTCGACTGTCGCCTCGAAGACTTCGTTGACGAGTACGTCCGGGTGCTTACCGGCAGTTTCGAGATGCAACGACTTCGCTTTTGCCAGCACGGCATCAGCGTCGTGCATGTCGCAGCCAGCATGCTCGCGGAAGAGGTCGCCGTACTTACATCGCTTCCAAGGCGGAGTCAGATCAACCGTCTTGTCTCCCCATTGGAGAACGAGCGACTCATTGCCAGCCGCCTTAGAAGCGTCCAGGACGATCTGCTCGCACAGGTCCATCATCACTTCGTAATTCGCGTAGGCTTGATACAGCTCGATCATCGTGAATTCGGGATTGTGTGTGGCATCGACCCCTTCGTTGCGGAAGACACGGCCGATCTCGTAGACCCGCTCGATCCCGCCGACCATCAGCCGTTTGAGATGCAGTTCCAGCGCGATCCGCAGATACAGATTGATGTCGAGCGCGTTGTGATGCGTGATGAAGGGCCGCGCCGCCGCCCCTCCCGCGATCGCGTGCAACACCGGCGTTTCCGCCTCAACGTAGCTGTGGCCAGCCAGCGTCGCGCGAATCGAACTAATGATTCGCGTCCGCTTCAGTAGGCGTTCGAGCACCCCTTCATTGTAAATCATGTCGATGTAGCGGTGTCTCAGCAGCATCTCGATATCGCTTGCCCCGTGAAATTTCTCCGGCGGCGTCGCCAGCGATTTGCACAGCGGCGTGAGCTGCTCGACGAAGATGGTCTTCTCGCCCGTCTTCGTGACGCGCAATCGCCCGTCCACGCCGACGAGATCACCAAGATCAAGTTGCTCAATCGCCCTCCAGGTCGTCTCTGGAACGTCCTTCATTGAAATCATCAACTGGATTCTGCCGGTCGCATCCTGAATGTGAAAAAACTTCAGCTTGCCGCGATCGTTCTGCAACATAATCCGTCCGGCAACGCGAACTCGTTCACCATCGGTCCCAAATTCGGCCGGACATTTTTGCCGAGCGACCTCAATCGCCGCATGTCCATCAAATCGCTGTCCCCATGGATCAAGGCCAAGAGCTTCTAGCTTGTGCAACTTTTCCAGACGTGCCGCCTCCAAACGATGTGGCTCCGGCGATGAATCTGGCAGTGAATTTTCCAACATTGATGACTCCGGTTGTGGCAAATATCCACAAGAAAACGCGCCTAGCAAAGTACGAATAGTCGCGACCCGGACCAGATAGCGTCAATCAAGCGAAAGGTGCCAAAACCGACGTTGCTGTTCTCGCAATCAGTCATCAGTAATTTTTGCCTCAGGCCGCAGTGAGGCACCAACTCCCGATGGGTTACCCTCATCCACGATTCGACATCCCCAAAATGTACGAATTCCTTGACGCTCTTCGCACTTAGGCAGAAGATAGTTTTGCGGGTGACCAATTCTGCATGGAACATAAGGACTCAAGAATGTCGGACGACATCCTTAACAAGCTGATCAAAGACGGCGTGGTTTCAAAGGACCAAGTACAGGAAGCCCAACACCTTGCAAGCAGCTTAGGGATCCGAACCGAAGAAGCTTTGATCAAACTCGGTTACGTCGATCCAAACGAGATCAGTAGCCTTCAAGCCTCAAAGTTCGGGTTCGACACCGTCAATTTGAATGGCTACGAAATCCCGCCGAGTGTCGTCGAAATGGTTCCAGAGTCCGTGGCGCGTGAGAATGTCGTTATCCCACTCGGCCTGGACGGAGACGCACTGACCGTAGCAATCAATGATCCCATGAAGTTTGAGGTCTTGGACAAGCTGCGTTTTATCCTTAACAGAGAAATCAAGGTGAAGGTTGCCTCGAACGAGTCCATTTTGGCGGCAATCAACAGACACTACGGTCAAAGCGAGACTGAATCAGTCGATTCCATGATCTCTGAGTTCACCGAAACCGCGATCGACATCACTCAAACAGAACTCAAGGAGGCTGAGACTGTCGCAGGCGATGACGAAAGCGCTCCGATCGTAAGACTCGTTAATTTGATCATTTCCGAAGCTGTCAGCATGCGTGCCAGCGACATTCACATTGAACCATTCGAAACTCGAGTGCGTATTCGGTATCGGATAGATGGTGTTCTCGTCGAGCGGGACAGCCCGCCAAGACGCCTGCTGGCAGCCTTAGTATCACGTCTTAAAATCATGGCGAATATGGACATCGCAGAAAAAAGGCGGTGCCAAGACGGTCGGATCAAAACGCGGGCTAACGGAAAAGAATTCGACCTTCGTGTCAGCATTCTGCCCTCAGTTCATGGGCAGGCAGTTGTGATGCGAATTCTCGATCGAGATAGCATTAAGATTGGAATCAGAAATCTTGGGTTTAGTGAAGAAAACTACCGGAAGTTCCAGAATATTATCCGCCGCCCAAACGGGATTTTTTTGGTGACTGGACCAACTGGAAGTGGCAAGACCACGACTCTTTACAGTGCTCTTGGAGAGTTGAACCGGCCAGACCGAAAGTTAATCACCGCAGAAGATCCGGTTGAGTATGTACTTCCAGGGATTAATCAAGTCGAAGTGAAATCCAGTATTGGGCTGACATTTGCATCGATCATCAGAGCGATGTTGCGACAGGCACCGAACGTGATCTTGGTGGGGGAAATCCGTGATGCCGAGACCGCCGAAATGGCCATCCAGGCATCTCTGACTGGACACTTGGTTTTCAGCACGCTCCACACGAACGATGCGCCTGGCTCCGTTACTCGGCTAATCGACATGGGGGTGCAGCCGTTTCTTGTGGCTTCAAGCGTAATGGCCGTCATGGCGCAACGCCTTG
>CAZILR010000484.1:0-4893 GCA_964539995.1 uncultured Planctomyces sp. | reverse complement strand
AAATCGACTTTGACCAACTCGCTCAACAACACCTGCCGTTCGTCGGAATGATCGCTGGGCAAGAAGTCCGCAAGTTCGGCTTCACCAGCCGATCGCCACTGTTTCTCGAAGCGTTCGACGATTTCCTCTCGCCGCAGCCACGAAGACGCATCGCCGGTGGGAGTCCGAGAGGAATGGCTCATGTCTCAGATTCCAATTGAGCTTCGCCCAGTTCCCGCAAGCGAGCCAACACGCGCAGGACCGTTCGCTGTGAGCGTTGCACGCGCTGGGCGATCTCTTCAATCGAGTAGCCCTCCAACCGCAATAACACGAACTCGCGATAATGTTCCGGCAGACCACCGAGCAACTCCGCCAGCGACTCGTAAAACATGGCGATGTCCTCCGGCCCCGGCACTCGATCCTGCAAGCCATCGCTGACCGGAGTCGGCTCATCGCGCCGAGCGTCTCGCTTTTGGCGATGATGATGCTTCACGAGGTTTTGCGTTTTGCAGAAGGTGATCGTCGCCAGCAACTGCCAAACGTCATGCTCGCCGTCAAACTGAAACTCACCTTGCTCCAACCGCCGGAAGAAACTGCGGTAGGCCGACTGCACCACATCCTCTGGGTCAACTCGTCGCGCCAGATTGTCGGGCAACCGCGTGCGAGCAAATGCGATCAACCGCTGCGAATACCGCCCCACCACCTCTGCCTCGTTGATCGCGGATTTCTTCAGGATGGATTCCAACCGCGA
Source organism: uncultured Planctomyces sp. (assembly GCA_964539995.1). GTDB lineage: Bacteria > Planctomycetota > Planctomycetia > Planctomycetales > Planctomycetaceae > SXKJ01. The sequence goes on along the minus strand of CAZILR010000484.1, from coordinate 4,163 downwards.
CATCAACGAACTCCACAATCCGTCACGACAACTGGCTCGAAACCGAGCGTCGTGATCCTAAGCGTGACTTCGCACTTCAACCAGCGATGCGAATGACAGGTTCTTGGCTCGCGAGTTGGTCCGAAGCGAATTTCGGTTCGGTCTCACTCCAAGACTCAATCGTCGTTGCGGATCGTTCCTTGTGCTGAGAGAACGACGATCGTCGTCCCAGCGCTGGGGCTTGAGAGGGTGACAGTGAAGCCTTCGTCGAGTTCAACGACCACGTCCCCCTTGACGTTGATCGTGACCACCTTCGACGTTTCGTTGGCGGCGAAGCTGATCGTTCCGCTGGGGAAAGTGGCACCGAAATCAGCGATGACGGCGGGATTGGCTCCCACCGTTCCGATGACGGCGAACCGAACACTGGCCGTGCCGGTCGTCAAGCCGGCGCGAGTCACCGTGAACGTGAATGCGGTGTTGCCACTGTTGCCTTCGGACTTGCTGGCATCCGTCGCGGTAATCGCGAATGAGGCGTCATCGTTCTTGATGGTGCCGATGGCTTCGGCTGTTGCCAGCGTGGCGTTTGCGGGGCTCGTCAGCGTGACCGTGAACCCTTCGTCAGCCTCCACGAGCCGGTCGGACCGCACGTTGACGGTGACAGTCTGAGACGATTGCGAAGCCGTGAAGTTGAGTGTGCCGCCTGCGGGGAGGACATCGCCCGCGAAGTCGGCGGCGTCGGCCGGGTTGTCTCCGCTTCCGGTGACTGTGAATTGCACGCTGCCGACAACCGGCAGACCGATGCGTGTGACCGTGAAGGTGAACGCCGTGTTGCTCGGCGAATTCGAGGTGGAGCTGCCCTCGATCTTGTTCGCACTGGTGGCGTTGACGGGCGTGATCGAGAAGCTGGTGTCGTCGTTGGTGATCGTGCCGTTGGCGCTCGCCGTGCCGAGGATCGCGTTCGTCGGATTCGAGAGCGTGACAACGAAGCCTTCGTTCGCCTCACCGATCATGTCGCCCGTGACGTCAATCGTGATGACCTGCGTGGTCTGAGCCGCGGCGAAATCCACCGTGCCGGTCGGGAAGGCGACACCGAAATCGGCCGAGTTGGCTCCGTTGGCCGCTGCTCCGGCGACTGCGAAGTTCACGCTCGACGTGCCGCTGGTGTCACCGCTACGAGTGACCGTGAATGTGAACGGGGTCGTTCCGTTGTGGCCTTCCGCTTTAACGGCGCTCGTGGCGGCGATGGATACGACCGAGTCGTCGTTTTGAATCACACCCGTCGCGACGGTCGTTGGGCCGAGCGTCGCTCCGGTCGGGGCTGAGAGCGTGACCTTGAAGCCTTCGTTCCCTTCCAACACCGAATCGGCCAGCACGGGAAGTTCGATGACTTTGCTGGCCTCTCCGACCGCGAAGCTCACGACGCCCGACGGAAACTTGCCAAGCACGAAATCTTTGGCAACGGCTGGTCCAGGACCGTTCGCGGCGACCGTGAACTTCACGGTCGAGGGGACGTTGAGATTGCCGAGCCGATTGACCGCGAATGTGAAGTTGGTCGGCGATGCTCCGGTCCCTTCCGTTCGAATCGCGTCGGTGGCGGCGATCACGATGCCGGTGTCGTCGTTGAGGATCGTGCCCGTCGCGCTCGCGTTCGCTCCCAGAGTTCCGTTCGTCGGTGTGTTGAGCGAAACCGTGAAGCCCTCGTCGAATTCAAACGCGGTTTCCCCTTTAACGTTGATCGTGATCGTTTTCGAGGTCTCGCCGATCGCGAAGTTCACCGTGCCGGTCGCCGCGGCGAAGTCGGCGGCGGCAGCCGGATTCGGTCCACTACCGGTCACCGCGTACTTCACGCTCCCAGTGCCAGTCGTCACGCCGTTACGCGTGATCGTGAACGTGAACGGTGTCGAGCCCGTGTTGCCTTCGAGTTTGCTCGCGTTCGCGGCGGCGATGGTGAAGGACGTGTCGTCGTTATTGATCGTGCCGGTCGCGGTCGAGTTGGCGATGGCGGTACCGACCGCGTTCGTCAGACGGACATCGAACGTTTCGGCGAGTTCAAAATCGGCGTCACCGCTCACGTCGATGGTGATGACCTGCGAAGCCTCCCCAGAGGCGAACGTGACTGTCCCGATTGGGAAGAAGCCGTTGAAATCGTCCGTGGTGGCGGCGTTCGATCCGCTGCCGGACACAACGAAATCGACGGTCGCCGAACCGCTCGCGTCGCCGGTACGAGTGACCGTGAAGGTGAATGGCGTCGTGCCGGTGTTCCCTTCAAGCTGGGTCGCGTTCGTGGCCGCAATCGACAGCGTGCTGCTACTGACAACCAGTTCGACGACGTTCGAGGCACCGACATCGGTTTGAGCGATTCGCAATTGAACGGTTCGCGGCGTTGCGAGTTGAGCCGCCGGAAGGAAGGCGCGCATCTGCGTCGAGCTATCGACGATCGTCGTCACGGGAACAAAGACTTCAGGGTCATCGGCCGAACTGACCTCGACCACTTGGACCGAGTCCAGCGGATCGGCGACGAATTCACTGCCGAGAATCGTCAGCGTAAGCGTGTCTGATCCGGTCACGCTTCCCGCGATGACCGCTGTTTGACTCAGGCTGGTGATCGTTGCCGGGACACGATCCTCACCGAGATTGATTTCAAGCTGTGGATTGTCCGCGGTCACGACCACGACGAGCGGGTCGGTGATCGTGCGGAAGGTCGGAGCAAAGCCTGCTTGATTCACGACCGCGAGCGTGTGGTCCCCCAACGAAACGTCAGCGAACGAGTACTCGCCGTTTAAGTTGGATGTTGTCCAGTCCTCGGTGGCATTCGCGTCCGCGACGTTGTTGCCGCTGGTCGGATTGTCGAGCACTCCGTTGTTGTTCGCGTCGAGGAATACCGTCCAACCGGCGAGCGGCTGTTCGCCGTCATCGCGAACACCGCTGGCATCGGAGTCCTCGAAGACGACGCCGGAGATCGACGTCGGCAAGCCTTCGATCACGACAGGTGTCTCGGCATACGCAAAGACGGGGGCATTGTTGCCGTCGTCGATCATCGCGTAGACGTGATACGTCCCGGCCGGCAAGTTCGTGACGTTCCACGTCGTCGAACCGGTGCTGTCGGTTTCGGCGAGATCGCTGCCGAACTGCACGCCGTCAAAGCCCTCGCCGTCGATGTCGTAGAAGAAACGAACGGTCGCATCGGAATCGGGATCGGCGGCGGAGTAGTTGATCGTGACGGTCGAGTTCTCGCGCGTGACGCTGGTGATCGCGACAGTCGGAACGTCGCTCTCGTGAGCACCTTCGTAGACGATGTCGCCGAGTCCGTCGGAGTTCGCGACGCGCACGATCCATGTTCCCGCTGCCGGAGCAAGAATGCCGATCGCTTTGGAGGTCGCCGTCGAGAAGTCGGTCAGGACGGCGATTTGATCCGGATCGAAGTCCGCTTCAGCGATCACGGTTCCGTCGGGAGTGACCACTTCGAGCGGCACGTCGCCGACATCGTTCTGCCAGGACACGGCCAGCAGGAGATGTTGTTGGCCGGCACCAATCGTGAATTCATTCGCGGGAGTGCTCGCAGCGGATGACTCGGACAAGCTGAGTCCCGCAAACGACGCACCTCCCGACGAATCCGCAGCAGCGGCTGGCGGCGCGGTGCTCGCGGCTGCGACCTCGACCAAGTTGGAGAGCCACTGGAACTCGCCGTCGAAGCTGGCTCGGAAGCCGAACGTTTTGCGGCCGATGACTGGGAGTTCAACGTCACCGTACACGACCAAGTAATCGTTCGCCGCGTTGTTGTCATCGACGAGATTCACTGACGCCTTGCCAACAACGGAACGATCGACGAGCCGCTTCGCGACCCACTCTGGGAGATTCGCGGTCAACGATGCTTTTTGCGCGTCGGTGAACTTGAACGTGACTTCGCCGGTCCCAGTCAGCGAACGTGTTCCCGCCGCTGTGCTCAAGTCCGACGCATACGTCGCGTCAAACTTTCCTTCGATCGCTCCCTTGAAAGCCTTCAACGTTCCTTTGGCTTTGATGGCCAGTCGCTGCCAGGTCGTGAATTTGTCGCTGCTGGGGTTGTAACTCTCTTTCCAATCCAGTTCCCCTTGGCCGACGATGGTCAGGACGTCTTTGCTCATGACCGGGAAGTCGAGCGCGCCGACCAAATGGTTCTCGCTGATCTTTCCGGTGAAGTCGCC
>CAZILR010000483.1:0-4898 GCA_964539995.1 uncultured Planctomyces sp. | reverse complement strand
GGGCAATTGGTCATCGGCGTCGATCCGTTGCCGAGTGGCAAGCTGTTGTTCGTGCCGCCGGCTGAGGACGTGACGTTTCGGGTGAACGGGGCGAGCAATGCGTTTCGGATGCGCACAGGGATCGTGGGACAGGAAACTAACCCGAAGCGCGAGCGAGGGCGTGGCGCAAGCGACGACGGAGGGAAAGAGAGAGCCGGTGACGATTCGCCCTCGCTGGCGCTTCGGGTTAGTCTGCCGGGCGAGACAAATTATTTTGAGGTTCCGATCAGTGCGGGTGGTGACATTCGCCTCGCGTGGCAGCCGAAGCAGGCAGCGGGGGCAGTCGATGCGATCGTGCAATCCGATTCGGCGACTGCGGTCGGGGTCGAAGATGCTGGAGTCCGCATCGCGTCGGGCTGGCTGTTCAAAGTCCCGCGTGGGGCGATCAACGACCTGTCATTCTCGCTGCCGAAGGAATTGAAAGTCCGTTCGATCAGCGGGCCGGATGTCGGCGGCTGGGAACTCGGCGAGAACGTCGATGGTCGCGTGCTGCGCGTCTTTCTGCGTCGAGCGGTCAGCGATCAAACGTCGCTGGCGTTTGAGTTGTTCTTGGAAACTCGCGTCGCCGACGAAGCGGTGTCGATCCAAGTGCCGGTGTTCGCTCCGTTGCAGGTGTCGCGTGACTTCGGTGTGGTGGGACTCTTCGCCGCTCCGCAGTTCGCGATCAAGAACATCGCGACGAAGGGGTTGACGCAGATCAACGCGAATCAGTTCGCGTCGCCAGTGAACTTGCCGAGCGTCACGGCCGCGCCGTTGAGTGCGTTCCGATACACGCAGCGGCCGTTTGAGGTCAGCTTCTCGGCTCAACGTCGAGCACCGGAATCAACCGGTCTCGCCGAGCACGCGCTGATCGTCGAACGTCGCAAGGTGCGGATGTCGTCGCGCCTGCGATGGGAACTGGCCGGAGCGTTGCGGTCGAGCGTCAGCGTGCAGTTGCCGCCGATGTGGTTGCCGGTCGATGTCGATGCGACCGCTCTGCAAGACTGGCACATTGATCCGGAGACGAACGTGCTGACCGTTGAGTTCACGGAGCCGCGCATCGGGGCGGTCGAGGTTGTCCTGCAAGGCAACGTCACCAAGGAACCGGAAGACGCGATTGCCGAGATCACCGCACCGACGCCGCTGGAACTCAGCAAGCTGGTGACGCAAGCGGCCGTCTGGTTTGATCCGGCGTATCAAGCGACGGTCAGCAGCTTCAACACTTGGAAGACGTCTGACCCGGAGCATTGCAGCGAGGAGCTTCGCAATAAGCTCAGCCGGCCGGCGAAGTTCGTGTTCTCATCGACCACGTTGATGCCGGAAGTGCTCGGCTTTGATTTGGCGCGCGCGGTGCCGAAGCTGTCGGCCGATGCGGTCACGCTGGTGACAGTCTCGGACACGGCGGTCGATTACTCGCTGGCGTTGCAGTGGAAGATCGCCGAAGCGGCGTCCGACACGTTCACATTCACGACTCCCGATTGGCTGGCGGGCAAATTGGATTTCCAAGGAGCCGGCATTCGACAGACGTCGTTCGTGTCAGCCGGTGAGGGGAGCGGTCGCACGCGCTGGACCGTCACGCTGCAAGACCCGGTTGGTTCGCGGTACTTCCTGCTGGCGACGGCGACGCTGCCCCCACCGGCCGAGAAACGCGAAGTCACCGCACCGACAATCACGTTCGAGCGGCTTGTCGCGGCCGAAGGGGATGCCGCAGCCGCTCCGGCGGTCGATGGCCAAGAGGCATCGCCGTTCTCGCCGCTGGACACGCAGCGGCAGTACGTCGTGGTCATCAACCTCAGCCTGAATCAACTCGCACCGATCGGCGCGGTGGGTGAACCGGTGCAGCGCGACGAACTGCCGATCGTGGTCGATCAGCATCTGGTCGATCAGGCGACGGCGGTGCTGAGGGTGAGGGGTGAGAGGCGAGGGGAGGGGGGCGAGGTTGCGGAAGTCGTCGCGCCGAAGTGGTCGTTGAAGTCGTTCACGGCTCAGGCCGGAGTTGCGGCATCGGTGAATCTCGCAGACCTGACGACGGTGCTCGCGGCGGACGGGACTTGGCGGATGCAGTGCGCCTACACGATCAAAAATCGCTCGCGGCAATTCCTCGCGCTGCAACTGCCGCCGAAGTCGCAAGCGCTGTCGGTGTTCGTCGCCGATCAGCCGTCGCGGTTGGTCGAACTGAAGAAGGACGGCAAGATTTATCAGCTCATCGCGCTGCCAAAGACCAGCGAGGCGGATTTGTCGTTCCAGGTGAAGCTGGTGCTCAGCGGTCGCTTGCCGAGCGGCTCGTTGCCACGCGGATTGAAGGTCTGGTCGCAAGACATCGAACTGCCAACACCAAGCGTCGTGTCGCTGTCTGATGACAAGGAGTTCGGCATTCCGGTCGCGCGCACGCTGTGGTCGGTACATGTCCCGCGCGAGTGGTCGGCCAAGCCGATCAACGATCCGTTGCGACACAACCTCTCTCCGCAAGCCGCCGACACGGCCGACGTCGCGTATCGCTCAACGTGGCTGCAAGAGGCGAACGAGTTGATGCGTGTCATCGAAGGGAACAATCCCAGCTCGCAGAAGATGCAGGCGCGGAACAACCTCAAGCAGCTCGGTCTCGCGCTGCACAACTACGACGCACGATCCGGCATCGGCCCCGGTGCCGCGCCGCAGTCCGAGGAAGGCCGCAAGCTGGCGGAGTCGCTCAAGGAGTTCGACGCGAAGAATTCTGATCTCGAAAGCCGCATCATCCTCGACACGACCGCCTCTGGTCTGAACTTTTACGTCGCGAAGGATCAGCAGCAGGCGGCTCAAGCCAAGGCCGCGCAGCAACAAGCCCAAAGAAACGCGAATGGCCGGCTCTTCTTCAGCCAAGGGGGCCAGCAAGGAGGCGGATTCCAACGCCAAGTGATTACCGACAACAACGACGCCCTGTTCTTCGGCAACTCGGCGGTCATCGCCAACGGGGAAGACGTGAACGGCAACGGATTGCTCGACCCTGGCGAGGACACGAACGGCGACGGCGTGCTGAACCTCAGCAACGTCCGCGACTCGATTCTGGGAGCGAACGTGAATGACTCGACGCCGGACCTCGGACTGAAGTTTAAGCTCAATGTCGAGTCCGAGGCGAAGCCGACGGCACAAACGGCGAAGCCAGGGCAGCCAATCGGCAGCAAAGCCGTGACTCGCCAATCGGCGACCGGCAAGGGAGTCAGCGACGTCGAGAGAGCCTCTCGCCGCAAACAAGCCGTCGATCAACTCGGCGAACTCAACAAAGCGGTGGACAACGAGAAGATGGCGCAACAGCAATCTCGATTGGAGGGACAAGTGTTTGACCGCGCCGGTGGTGGAAACGCCGCCAACGCACCGGCTCAGCCGAATGCGGGTGACAAGCCGCTCGCGGACTTTCAGTCGTTAATGAAGTTGCAACAGTCAGAAACCACCACCCGTGCTCGTGGCCGCGCCGGCATGGGACTCGGCGGTCAACAAGGTGGCTTTGGAGGCGGCGGTGGTGGTTTCTTCGCACCGGGCGTGGCCGGCAGCGGCCGTGTCAGCGGTCCAGCGAGTGGTCGATTGTCGTTCGGAGTTGGCGTGAACAGCAATTCGGGAGGTGCTGAATCACTCATTTTGGACGAGGTCTCACGGCAATCCATCGCCAATGAAACCCTTGAACGTGTTGAGTTGGAACACGTCGCGTTCCCCGGCTGGACGCAAGCTGGCGGCTTGTCACTTCCCATCGAGATTCAGCGTGAAGGGAATGTGCTGCGGTTTTCTCGCGCGAGCGGTTCGCCGCGACTGGCGCTGGCCGTGCGGCCGAATGAGTCGGACAAGCTGGGACTCGGCTTGGTGTGGGCGGCGATTTGGGCCTCGATCGCAGTTTGGCTGCTGCGGCTGATCGCCGGCTCGACGAGCGGTTTTCCGTGTCGGCAATTTGGTGGTGGGCTGAGCGTGCTCGGATTGCTCGGCATGTTCTTTCTGCCGTCGCCGCTGAGTGAAGCCTGCTTTGTGGCGTTTGCGATCGCATCCATCGTGCTGGCGATTGGCGTGCTGCGAAGTCGCCGTCAGAATGCTGCGGCGTGAACCTTGGAGTGCTGCGGCTCGACGCAGCCCTCCATCGCTTGCGGCAGGGCGCTGATGGAGACAAGTCAATCTTGGTCGTGAAGGTTCGCGCCGCGTGTCGTTCGCCACGGCGAAGTGTGATCCTCGAAGAGAGCTGAATTCCGCGATCAATGGAGGGCGGTGTCGAGCCACCGCACTCCAGGGAGCTCCCCATGTCGTTGCAAGACCTGTTGTTCGTCGGCTTCAACGGTCGAGTCGTCGCCTTGGAACAACGTAGCGGGGAACTCGTCTGGGAATGGAAGTGCCCGAAGCCGGGCGGACAGATGGTCGCGCTGTTGGTGCAGGGCGAACGTATCTACGCGAGCAGCGCGGGCTACACTTATTGCCTGGACGCTTTGAACGGCGAGCAACTCTGGGACAACCCGCTGAAAGGGATGGGCACCGGAGTCCCTTGTCTGGCCACGGCCGAGTCCGGGTCGAATGGGTCTTTTCTGCTGCATGCTCAAACCTCCGCCGATCAGCAGGCGGCGGCCGCCGGAGGATAGTGCGGCTCGCGCGAGCCAAGTTTTGTTGTGCGGTGCAAGTTCGTGGAGGCTTCTTTGTCGCACGAGATGAGTGTGAACGCGACGCGGGTCGAGATGCGATTCGCGTCGGGACAGTTCGGCGTACGCGACGTGAATCTCGCGGTGCGACGCGGTGGATTGATCTCGCTGGTCGGCCCGTCGGGCTGCGGCAAATCGACACTACTGCGAATGATCGCCGGATTGATGTCGCCAACGAGCGGCGAACTGCGAGTGCAAACGGGATCGGCCGGCGATTCCCGGACGGCCTTCGTT
>CAZILR010000482.1:0-4908 GCA_964539995.1 uncultured Planctomyces sp. | reverse complement strand
CCGATGGTCCTGGCAGCAAGACGCGGCGCGAAATCTTGCTGAAGACGCTGCAAGAGTCCGAGCCAACCATCGAGAAGCTGAAGAAGGAAATGGAGGTCCGCTACTCGGACTTCGACCGCGAGGCACGCTCGGTCGAAAAGCCCGATCCGGCGGCACCGGGCGAACAATCGGCGATCGGCTTCGTGTTGGAGTCGATCCTGCGCGAAGCTCAAGCCAACGGGTTGTCCGGCATCCTCCTGCACAGCGACGGAGCACAACGCGCGTTGCCTCCTCACGACGTCGATCCGCGAGCCATCGCGCGGCGGCTGGGCGAGTTGCAGATCCCGATTTTTCCGGTGGCCTATGGCACCACGGGGACGACCGACACGTCGCTGGATTTGATCGTCGAAGACTTGCTCGTCGATCCGTATGCCTTCGTGAAAAAGACGGTGCCGCTTCGAGCCAAGCTGCGAGTGCTCGGAGCCGCTGGCAAGAAATTGACGGTGCGACTGTTGGTCGAAGATTCGCAAAGGCTTGAAGGTCTGAAGCCCGGAGAGATGAAAGTCCCGCCCGCCTCGAAGAACGCGCAGCCGGTCGTGTTTCTGGAGCCAACTCGCAACGTCGATGTCATTCCGGTCGAGCTGTCGTACATCCCCGACCTGCCGGGTGAGTTCAAAATTCGAGTCGAGGTCGTCCCGCTTGAGGGAGAAATTAAAACCGCGAACAACTTTCGCGAGACGCTGCTGACCGTGCGACGCGGCGGCATCAACGTCGCCTACTTCGATGCGGCGTGGGCTCCCGAACAGAAATGGCTGCGGCTGCTCAACGCGACCGAGCAAGTGCAGCTCGACTTTCAACCGGTGCGCGGCGGCAAGCAGCGTGATCTCAACGACATCGACCCGGAGATGTTTCAGCGCGGCCGCTACGACGTCTACCTGATCGGCGACGTGCCCGCGAAAGTCTTCGGCCCAGAGTTGCTCAAGCAGCTTGCTCTGCGAGTCGAGGAGGGAGCCGGGCTGATGATGATCGGCGGCAATCACAGCTTTGGAGCCGGTGGCTACGCCGAGACCCCGCTTGCCGACCTGTTGCCCGTGGCCATGCGGGCCAGCGAAGCAGTCGTTGGAGACGACATTGACCCTGCTCTGCGTCATGCCGAGGAAACACAGTTGACGCCAACGTCACGCGGCCTGAGCCACTATGTGATGCGTGTCGCTTCCGCTGAAAAGAACCACGCGACCTGGCTGTCGCTTCCGCCACTCGATGGGGCCAACAAACTGCGACCGAAGAATGACTTCGTCGAGATTCTCGCGACGGCTACCGACCCAGGCATCCCGTTGTTGCTTGCCAACGAAGCGGGCAAGGCCCGCGTGATGGCCTTCGCCGGCAACACGACGTGGCGATGGGCCTCGCACGGCTTTCGCAACGTCCATCAACGCTTCTGGCGGCAGATGATTTTCTGGTTGGCTCGAAAGGAAGAAGACCAGGGCCAGACCGTTTGGGTCCGCATTGACCCTCGCAATTATCTGCCGGGGACGCCGGTCAAGTTGGCGTTCGGTGCTCGCTCGCCCGAAGGCATTCCCGTGACCGACGCCGAGTTTGAAGTCGCTGTGACCAATCCGAAAGGAGAGCGGCAAAAGCTTCCAGCCCTGCGAGTCGGCAACGAGTTCTCCGCCGACTTCTTGCAGACCGAACACGCGGGCGACTACTGGGTCAGCGTGACGGCCCGCTCGAAAGGTGGCCAGCCGATCGGTGACGCGACTTCGCGATTTTTGGTCGATGAACGCGATCTCGAACTCGACAACCCCGCCGCCGATCACGCACTGCTCGCCGAGCTTGCCGCTCTCACCGGAGGCAGCGTCGTCACCCCCGAACAACACGGAGCGTTCCTCGACCGCCTGCAAAAAGAAGGACTCGTCCGCCGCGAAGAAACCGAGATCACTCGCAAACCGCTTTGGGACAACTGGCCATTCCTGATTGTCTTCGTGACGCTGCTTGCGACCGAATGGACGATCCGCAAACTGCGCGGTCTGGTGTAGCTGGCGATCAATGCGGATCGCCCACAAACGGATCACTCCGGCAGTGCCGAGTGCCGGTACATGTTTCGCAGGTTCGGGTCGCAGAGTCCAACGACATTGAACGGCTTGATCGCTTCGACCATCTCGCGCTCAAACTGTTCGATGTCGCACGCCTCTCGCAGCCGTTCGCACATCCGACGCACGACCGCGAGCCATCGCTCATCGTTCGCGAGCAAGAAGGCTGACGGAAACTCGCTCGTGCTGGCGAGTCGCGCTCGCTCGTAGCTGGTCGCTGCCGCAAAGTAGAGCATCGTTGCCGGCGCGAAGCGCCGAAAGTCTCCCATCGCCGCGAAGCAACCGCTGACCAGCAAGTCGATCAATTCGACTTCACCCAGAACGCAGCGTTCGTACTCGCGCAGTTGCGATTCCAGGTCGTCACGACCCAGCGACCGAATGAGAATTCGCGCGAGCCGCTCGACGCCGCAGAGCGTGTGTGCGATTCCGGAGCTGTGCAGGGCGTCGATGAACCCCGCCGTGTTTGGCAGCATGGCCCACCAGGCTCCGGCCGCGCGAGCCAGCTTCCGTTGCAATCGTCCGGTGCTGCGAAGTCCGCCCACTGGCCGGACGATTTCCGCGTTCGCGTATTGCTCGCCGATGGACGGGAATCGGTCGAGCCACATCCTCCATTCGTCGCTGGCGGACAGGTTCGGTCGCTCGCCGCGATTCAAATCTTGCACAAATCCTGCGCTGACGGTTTCGTCGTTGTAACGCAGTTGCCACATCCAGCCGCCGTCGAAAACGTGATGCAGCGCCGCGTGATCGCAGTCATAGGGATGCTCCGTTGTGCTGAAACCATGAGCCTCCATGCAGCGTTTCCAACGAGTCACGTTCGCAAAGTGCGCGAAGACCGTTCGCGAGTTCGTCCGTAACTCGTGCGTGCGGTCTTCGATCCCCAACCGCTTCGCCAGGAACCGGCCTTCGCCACTGCCATCGACGACGAAGCGGGCTTTCAAGTTCGTAGTTCCGCCTTCAGGAGGTGAGTCGAAACGGCCTGAAGGCGGAGCTACAAACTTCAGCGTCAGCCGCTGACTTCTGCCGTCTGATTCGATTTCTCCGACCTCGCAGTTCTCAAAACAACTGGCTCCGGCCGCACCGGCTTCACGAAACAGAAACGCATCAACGTCCTGACGCAGCCAGTGCGTGTCCGAGTGTTGATCGCTGCTGCTGGCCGCGACGAGCAACTCGGTCGAGTGCTCGGAGTTCGCGACGAACGGCTGGCCGGCATCGTGATGGAAGTACGAGAAGCCTCGCTTGATTCCCGAAACAAGCTGCGGATGCACTGCTTGCCAGGTGCCGTACTTCGCCAGCGGAGCGATCCTCGGCAGGTCGTACTCACGGCACAGGTCTTTCAGTACGAGATTGGCGATCGGCGTGGAGGACTCGCCGATCACGAATCGCGGATGCCGGTTTCGGTCGATCAACGCCGTTCGCAATCCCGCGCGTTGCAGCACGAGCGACAACAAGCTGCCCCCGAATCCGCCTCCAACGATCGCGACATCGACGTCCAGAGCACTCATCCCTGAAGATCCTCTCAATCCATGCCGTAGGGTGGGCCAACCATCGGGCGGCCCACCAATTTGTTGTAGCCGTTGGTGGGCCGCCCGATGGTTGGCCCACCCCCGGGGCGCCACACAATTTTGTTGTTCCGTGTGGGGGCCCCCGTGTGGGTGGCCCCACCCTACGAGTTCTCCTCGCATTCGCAAACGACGGGCGGGAGGATCGTCTGCGACAGGTTCATTTGACGCAACCGCTCGACCCGCGCGGCCGCGCACCGCGAGCAGTCGGCGAAACGTGAGACGTCCCAGGTGTCGGCGAACACTCGGCCGCGCCTGGTCTCGATGCCGGCGACCAAGACCTGCTCCAGCGACGACAGTTTTGGCGGCGTGAACCAGCCGTCGGCTTGCAATCGATCCATCGCTCCATTGCCGGCACGAGTCGTGATCACCGAGACGCACGTCGCGCCCGAATCAAACGCGAAGTCGATCGACTTCAACGCCCATTCGATCCCTTCGTCTTCCGACAAGAACGGCGGACGGAGCAGCACAAACGCACGCACTGCAATGTCGTGATCGACCAGAAATCGCGCGGCGCGAGCGAAGTCGTCGAGCGTCATTCGCTTGTTCATTCGTGCGAGCACATCGGGATGAGTGGTCTCCAAGCCCATCGCCACTTCGAGCCGTGTGCCGAGCTGTTCGCGAAATCGCAGCACACGCTCGTCGGTCAGCAGCGGATGGTTTTCGACGATGACTTGCTCGAAGTGTCGCACCCGATCGGCGATCGCGGGCCAGTCGCTCGGCGGGATTGCGGCCGCATCAAAAAAGTTGCCGCTGTTGTAGAGCTTCACGACTCTGGCCGGTGGCAGTCGTTCGAGAGCAATGTCGATCTGCCGAGGAATCGCGCCGGCGGGAGTCGGTTCATCGAGCGTGTGTCGCCAGAGATCGCAGTACACGCAGCGAAACGGGCACTCGCGGTTTGCCAGAAAGATCGTGGCGACGTCGAGCACTCGCCCGTCGGATTGCCGTTCCGGTTCGACAAACGCGGCGATCGGCTGCCCCGGATCGACCGGCTCCTTCGGCCCGCGCGCGGCGAGGATTTCACGATCCGTCAGTGGCGGGGGAAGAGGCATCGTCACTCGTCGAATTGAAACGTCATACCGGCTCGCAGGACGTGAATCTTGAGATTGCGAGCGGCGGCGGGTTCGCCCATTTTGAGTTTTTCACGGCTGGCTTTGCGGCCGTCGATGACGGTGACGTTGCTGTTGCCGATGACCTCGAACTCGCGGCCACGCACGATCACGGCGGTTTCTTCGTCGATGCCGACGCCCATCAAGTCCGGGTAGTCGATGACCGCCAGA
>CAZILR010000481.1:0-4911 GCA_964539995.1 uncultured Planctomyces sp. | reverse complement strand
CACGTCACGATGATCTTGTCGAACGGCGCGTGCTCCGGCCAGCCGAGGTATCCGTCGCCGACTTTACAGAAGACGTTGTTGTATTCGAGCTTCTTGAGCTTCCGTGCCGCCTCCTTACCGAGTGGCTCAACGATCTCAATCGTGTAGACCTCTTTGACCAACCCGCTGAGCACCGCGGCCTGATAGCCGCTGCCGGTACCGATCTCGAGCACGCGGTCGGACTCTTTCGGCTCGATGGTCTCGGTCATGTAGGCGACGACGAACGGCGGCGAGATCGTCTGTTGATTGCCAATCGGTAACGCTGTGTCGTGATAAGCGTCTTTCACTTGGCCGGGCTTCACGAACTCATGCCGAGGCACCGTCCGCATCGCGTCGAGCACGCGCGGATCTTTGACCCCTTCCCGTTCGATGCACTCCTTGACCATGCGATGCCGAGCGTCGCGAAACTTGTCCGACGACTGCGCGAACAACAGTGACGACAACAGACTGAGTGTCATCAACGACCGCCACTTGTTTCGCCACATTTCCCAGCTCCGTTCCCTCAGAGAGCGGTGACCGCACAAGAAGAGGGCGAGACGCGATCTCTATTTCTGCGCCGCCAATTCTTGAGCCGCCTCAAACAATGCGAGTTCCGCTCGAAGTTGGCCGATGAATTCGCGACGCGAACGCATTCCCGCAGCCAAGAGCGCAGGAGCCACTTCCTGACATTTCTCCATCTCCGCCAGCCGTTGCTCAAGATCCGCGAGCTTTCGCTTCGTCGGCTCGTATTCTTCTGGAGTTAAGCGGTAGGTCATGGCAACACCTTTGGGGTGGTCATACCGGTCAGTTCCGAAAGTTTCCCTGGCCCACGCGTCGTAGTCATCATCGCTGATCGCCAAAGCGAGATGCAAGAACGGCCATCGAGCGGCTTCGTTTCTCCAGCGTTCTTTGTCAAATCGGCTTGCGTTCCCGTGCAGAACCACAATGTCTACATCGTTGGGTGACTCTCTGGCGGTTGTAAAGCTGCCATTGATGAGAACGCGAATGAATCCCTCTTGCCGACACCACGCGAAGAACTCGCGTAGCTCGCTCATCTCGACCACTCGTTCCGGGGAGCCGTGACCGAATCGCTCCGCCAACTCGTCGATGGAACAGCGGTGAATGCCAGGCGGCAAGTAGCCGCGATCGTCGAATGGCGGAAGCATCGTTTGGGACCGCACTCACTTGAAATCGGAGGGATTCCCGAACAGGCCGCCGCTGCGAGGCTCGTCTCGTTCGCGGCCACCCTTGAGTGGAGTCTTCCGTTTCGGCGGCGGCGCGGCGGGTTCGGCCGGAGCTTCTTCGGGTGGCGGCGCGGCGGGTTCGGGCTTGGCCTTGAGGGCTTTCAGCGAAAGGCTGATGCGGTGTTTGATCGGATCAACGCTTTGAACTTGGGCCTCGATCGTTTGGCCGGCGGAGACCACGTCGGTGACGCGGATGACTCGTTTGTAGTCCAGCTCGCTGATGTGGACCATTCCCTCGACGCCCGGTTCGAGTTCCACGAACGCGCCGAAATCGGTTGTTCGCGTCACCTTGCCGCTGACCGTTTGGCCTTGGGAGTAGTTCGAGGCGGCCAAGTCCCACGGGCTGTGGCTCGTCTGCTTGATACTCAGGCCGATCTTCTTTTTGTCGTCGCTGATCGTGATGACCTTGACCTTCACCGCCTGGCCTTCGGCGAGTACTTCGCTGGGATGCTTGATGTGCTGCCAGCTCATCTGGCCGATGTGAACGAAGCCGTCGATGCCGCCCAAGTCCACGAACGCGCCGTAATCTTTGACCGACTTCACGGTGCCATCGAGCGTCTGACCAACTTCCAAGGTGCTGAGAATTCGTTCTTCGGCCTGAGCACGCTCTTCGAGCAGCAATGCTCGGCGGCTGACGATCAGGTTGCGCTTCGCCTTGTTCGCTTCAATGATTTTGACCGTCAGCTTCTGTCCGATGAACGAGTCGAGATTCTCGATGAACCGTAAATCGACTTGCCCCGACGGGAGGAATCCGCGCAGCGAACCAACGGTGACTTCCAGACCACCTTTGTTCGATTTCGTGACCGTGCAATCGACGACAAGTCCCGCTTGCACGGCGTCCCAATTGCCAGAGACCTTTTGGCGACCACTCGGCAAGCTGACGTGAATCAGTCCCTCTTCCGGACTGACCTTGTGAACGATGACGTCGATCTCGGTGCCGACGGCGGGAACTTCTTTCCCCTCGTACTGCTTGAGCGGCAGGATGCCCTGCGAGCGGAAGCCAAGATCCAGAAACATGTCCTCGCCGTGCAGCAGCGCGACTTTGCCCTTCAGTCGTTTGCCTTGATGCAGTGAGTCTTCGGCCGGAGCTTCCGCAATCGCCGTCGTGACCGTGCCAAGCTCGCCTTCCGTCGAGGTCGCTCCACCTCCCATGGCGGCGTTGATTTCCGCTTCGAGCGCGGCGTCGAGTTCCTGTTCGAGCGGAACTTCGACGGTGCTCTGTTGGCGCGGCGTCGGCAGGTCGCGCATCGGCCGCGCTTCGCGTTCGGCCTCAGCGTCGAGATCGCGTACCCGTTCGCGATTCTCTTCCAGCTTGGCGGGCGCGACGGAGCCGACCGCCTTGAATTCTTCGGTGCCAGTCGGACTGAGCATGACTCGGCGCGAGGACTCTTCGGTGGGCGGATTGGTCTCCACATTCGAGTCAGCAGTCAAGGTGGGATCGGCGGGGGTGAGGGAGGGATCGGCAGACATTCGGGGGACATCCTGAAACACAACCAAGTCACGAGTTCGCGGCGGGCGAGAACGGTTCAAATCCGCTTGGCTGACGCGGTCGAACTGGCGGGACAGCATACCGGCGAGCAAATCAATCGCAATGCTGCCAGTCCTTCGTCATTGAACAACAACGAGCAACTGCTCGGCGGCCGCGCGGCCCATCGCGACCGAGCGGTCTCCGCGACGCAGCGACACGAGTCCGGCAGACTCGTTCACCTGCTCCACGAGGGCCGTCGCGCCGATCGACAAATCCGACTCAGTGAGGTAGCGCAGAAAGTCGGCATCCTGATTGAGCACCCGCACCAATCGCACCTGCGAGCCGACGGGAACATTGTTGAGCGGCCGGCTTTCCTCGCCACTGGTCCGCAGATCGCCGTTCGCCGTCGGGATCGGATCGCCGTGCGGATCGCACGCCGGATTGCCAAGAAAATCGTCGATGCGGTCGATCAGAAAATCACTGACCGCGTGCTCCATGTTCTCGGCCTCTTCGTGGACTTGGTCCCACGTCAGGCCGAGCGTCTGCACGAGAAACAACTCGATCAACCGATGCCGCCGCAGCATCCGCAGGGCAAGCGTGCGACCGGCCTCGGTCAGACTGACCCCTTCATACGGCCGATACGAAGCCAGTCCCGCCTCGGCCAGCGCCTTCTGCATGGAGGTGACGGTGCCGGGCGAGACCTTCAAACTCTGCGCGAGCTTCCCCGTCGAGACCGATGACGACCCGGTGGTGGCACCGATCTGCCAAATGGCCTTGAGATAATTTTCGACAGTCAAGCTGGGCATGAGACGCACTCGTAGCCCTGTCGCTCCGCGACAGGAAGGCCGAACAGGATGAAGGTTCAAAAGTCCGATAAATTTTTCGTGAGTCCACTCGCTACTCGGCATTCCTGTCGCGGAGCGACAGGGCTACGTTGAAGATCACAACTCGGCACCACAGGCATCGCACCGGCCGCTGGCATGAGTGGTCTGCTGACCACAGTGCGGACAGGCGAGCGTCGCGTGCCCGCCTTGCGCCGATTTGAACAGGCCGATCATCGCCGATAATCCCTTGACCAATCCGAAGATCAATGCCAAGCCGACCACGGCAACGATGATCAAACCAAAAAAACTAATACCCACGCTCATCGTTCCTCCCTCGTCATTGCAGTTCACCGCCGCAGTGCTCACACGTCTTGCCGCTGGATGATGTTTGCTGACCGCAGTGGAAACAGGTCAGAGTCGCGGACTGTTCTCCCCAATCCAGTAGCGAATCGAGGCTCACGCCGCAGCACCAGCAGACAACCAGTAAAATGAGAACACTGGCGACGAGGAACACCAGGAACCCGCCGAGGTAACCTCCGAAGACGTAGTAGAACCACATACGGCACCTCGTTCGGCGAGAGAGCCTGAGCAATCACCCCACCACTTTTTGGAACCGCGCGACCGCTTCTTCAACTTTCTCACGGCTGTTGAAAGCGGAGAGACGGAAGTAACCCTCGCCGGCTGCTCCGAAACCGCTGCCCGGAGTCCCAACGAGGTGTGCCTTTGAGAGCAACAAGTCGAAGAAGTCCCAGCTCGACAAATTGCGTGGAGCCTTCAGCCAGACGTACGGCGCGTTCACGCCGCCGTGGACTTCGATGTTCGCTCGCTGCAAGCCTTCGCGGATCAGCCGCGCATTCGTCAGGTAGAACGCGATCATGTCGCGAACTTGCTGCTTGCCTTCGAGCGAATAGATCGCGGCGGCAGCCTTTTGTACGGGGTACGACACGCCGTTGAACTTCGTGCTCTGCCGACGGTTCCACAGCGGGTGAATGTCCACGCTTTGACCGGAGGACGTCTTTCCCTTCAGCGCCTTCGGCACGACGGTGAATGCACAGCGTGTCCCGGTGAAGCCGGCCGTTTTGCTGAAGCTGCGAAACTCCAGCGCGACTTCTTTCGCGCCGGGGATCTCGAAGATCGAGTGCGGCACCGTCGGGTCGGTGATGTACGACTCGTAGGCCGCGTCGTAGAGAATGATCGCGTCGTTGGCTTTCGCGTACTCGACCCACTTGGTCAGCGCCTCTTTGCTGATGACCGTACCTGTTGGGTTGTTCGGGAAGCAGAGATAAATCAGATCGACCTTGCGATCCGGCAGTGACGGGGTGAAGCCATTCGCAGCGGTCATCGGGATGTAGACCAA
>CAZILR010000480.1:0-4919 GCA_964539995.1 uncultured Planctomyces sp. | reverse complement strand
GCGGCGGCGCGAGGGGAGTCGATGGAACTTCCTCGCAGCCCGTGATTGTGGCGGCCAAAACTCCCAACAAAATTGGCAGGCACACTCGGAACGGCTTGGCACTCAGCGAGAATGCGGAAGACAAGTGACGCATGAAAAAACTCCTTGCAAAGAATCAAGGGGCGAAAAGAATTGCGAACTGATGAGAAATAGAAAAGGACTCATTTCGCGTGACAATCCACGAAACCGTTTGATCAAGGTGAGGCGAGCCGCGCATCGCATCGTCGTCGTGCATTCACGAATCGACGGCGTTTCCGTGATGCGTGGCGGAGCATATCATCCGCCGCCGCGCGACGTCAGCCGCCGCGCGGGTCACGGCCTGAAATTTCGGAGACTCCACGGTCATGCACGATGCGATTCGCGACGCACTGAACGCCGCCTTTGAGCGGCACGATGTCCCCGAAACGGTCTGTCAATCCGCCGTCGCCGCGATCATGGACGGCCAGTGCGACGAGGTGTCGATCGCCGCTTTCCTGACGGCTCTACGAGTCAAAGGGGAAGCGGTCGATGAAATCGTCGGAGCCGCTCGCGCGATGATCGAACGAGCCGAACGAGTGCCGACCAACCGCACCGGATTGCTCGACACTTGCGGCACCGGTGGCGATGAACTGCGGACGTTCAACATCAGCACGGCGACAGCCTTCGTTGCCGCATCCTGTGGAGTTCCCGTCGCCAAGCACGGCAATCGCGGCGTGTCGAGCAGCTCCGGTTCCGCCGATGTGCTCGAAGCGTTGGGCGTCCACACGCAACTGACTCCCGCTCAAGTCGGCCGCTGCATCGACGAGGTCGGCATCGGCTTTTGTTTCGCTCCGGTCTTTCACGGAGCGATGCGACATGCGGCCCCCGTTCGCAAGGCACTCCGATTCCGAACGCTGTTCAACCTGCTCGGCCCGCTGACCAATCCGGCGAACGCTGAGTTTCAATTGCTGGGCGCGTCTCGTATCGCGACCGCCTCGAAGTTGGCGCATGCGCTCGCTCGGCTTGGCCGGCAACGTGCCTTGGTGGTCTGCGGCAACGATCAACTCGACGAAGTCAGCCTGTGGGGCGAGACCGCCATCTTTGAAGTCTCCGCCAGTTCGGTGCAACGCCGCTACTGGACTGCCGCAACATTTGGCTTGCCGGAGTGCTCGGTCTCCGAGTTGCAGGTCGGCTCGCCCGCCGAAAGCGCCGCTCGCATCCGAGCCGTCTTCGGCGGTGAACGCTCTGCCGCTCGCGACATCATCGTCGCGAACGCCGCCGCCGCACTGATAGCCGCCAAGGCAGAGGCCGACCCTCTGGCCGCTGCCGAACGAGCCGCTCGTGCGATCGCCTCCGGAGAAACGGCGACGCTGCTGGCACGATTTGCAGACCTCACTCAGTCGCTGGCTGCCAAGTGAGGCAAGCCCGTCACGGCTTGGTCGCTTCATCCACCAGCACGCGCAAGAACGGTTCGACGTCCGTCACGAGGCCGATCGACTGAAACGTCCCGCGATCCGCCAGCTTCGTGACTGTCGCCGGGTTGATGTCCACGCAGACCGTCTTCACGCTCGCCGGCAGCAGGTTGCCGACGGCAATCGAGTGCAACGTCGTCGCGATCATCAGACAGAACGTGATCCCTTGAGCGTGGATCAACTCACGCATCGCGGTCTGAGCCACCAGGCTGTCTGTGATGACATCGGGCAGCGGGCCATCGTCGCGAATGCTTCCGGCCAGGACGAACGGAACGTCGTGCTTCACGCACTCGAACATGATGCCGTCCGTGAGCACTCCCGATTCCACCGCGCATTGGATGCTTCCCAATCGGCGGATGCGGTTGATCGAACGGAGATGATGCTCGTGACCTTCGGCCGTTCCGCCACCACTCTCCATCGAGATACCGAGACTCGTTCCGAAGAACGACTGCTCGATGTCATGCGTCCCGAGCGCGTTCCCGGCAAACAACAAGTGGACGTAGCCCTCGCGAATCAGCCGGCTGAGATGCTCGCGACTTCCGGTGTGAACGACGGCCGGCCCGGCGACGACGAGGATTTTCCCGTCCCCTTGTTTGGCTCGACGCATCTCAGCCGCGATCTCTCGTACAGTGACGTTCTTCGGCTTCTCGCTGCTGACGGTGCTCTGCATGAAACCGAAGACATTGAGCTTGTCCCGATCGCGTCCCTGCGGGAGCACTCGCGTGCCGTGATGACCAACGACGATCAGATCGCCACGTTTGACGTCGGCCATCGGGAGTGTAGCGACTGTTCTGCTGCCCTCGCGGACTACCAGCCCGCAATCCATCTCCGGTCGCTCAACCCGATGCCACTCGCCGTTGATCCGCACCTGTGTCTCCTGGTTGGTCGAGCAGAAGAAACCTTCCGGAAACGCGCCGTCCATGTCGGCAGGAACAAGCTGAGCGTCCTGCTGATGAACTCGCACGGCTCCGTGTCGTCCAATGTCACGCACGATTTTGTCGAGCTGCTCGGCCGAGTCCGCACTCACCAGCAACCGCGCCGCGCTGGGGTCTTGCCGACGCTGGCCGACCGAGATGTCCAGAATCTCAAACCGCCCGCCTTGCGACATGATCTCGTCGAGCACCTTCGGCAGCAGCAAGCTGTCGATGATGTGGCCGGCAAGCTCAACTTCGTCCGTGAATTCCAGTCGTTTGGTTTGTTCGTTCGGCATGGCGAGTCCCTTCGTTGGCAACGGCTGAGCGGTGTCTGCCCGCGGGGAATCCTATATCCTGCGAGCCGTTCTGTCCTGAGCTTTTCGGATTGCCGAAACTCACGCGGTGCCGCGACGAGATTGTGGAGAAAAACGTGATTCAAAACTTCGGCCGAAACGTCTCGTTTGCCCCCGAAGTTTTCGTCGCTCCCAAATCCGAGTCGGAAGTTTTGCAAATCCTCGCTCAACACCGAGGCAAGCAGATTCGAGTCATCGGCCGGCTACACGCCTGGAGC
The DNA here is from genome assembly GCA_964539995.1 of uncultured Planctomyces sp. Taxonomy (GTDB): domain Bacteria; phylum Planctomycetota; class Planctomycetia; order Planctomycetales; family Planctomycetaceae; genus SXKJ01. The sequence goes on along the minus strand of CAZILR010000480.1, from coordinate 1,965 downwards.
GAAGCGGCTCGCGGTGACGAAGTCGTCTTGGATTTGCGGCACCTGAACAGCGTCGTGACGGAGCGGCGTCCAGACGGAGTTTGGGCAACCGTCGGAGCAGGCTGTCAGATCAAAAAACTTCTGGCCGATCTGGAGCGACAGGCGAACGTGACCATGCCGTCGCTGGGGTTGATCACCGAGCAGGCGATCGCGGGAGCCATTGCGACGGGAACTCACGGCTCCGGAAAGAACAGCCTGTCGCATTACATCGCCGAGGTGCGAGTCGCGACGTACGACTCGGCGACAGGTGAGCCTGTCATCCGCACGATCACCGACGGGCCTGAACTGCAAGCGGCAAGATGTTCGTTGGGTTGCCTGGGAGTGGTTCTCTCGGTCGGTCTTTGGTGTCGGCCACTGTATCAGGTCGAGGAGCACTTTCATCGGTACGACCAACTCGGCGAAGTGCTGGCGGCCGAGGACCGCTTTCCATTGCAGCAATTTTTCCTCGTGCCGTGGTCCTGGGATTTTTACGCCCAGCACCGGCGAGAGGTGACCGCGTCGCGAAGCTGGCTGGCATTTTTGTATCGAGCGTATTGGTTCCTGTTCATGGATGTCGGGCTGCACCTTTTCGTGATCCTGTTCGCGAAACATTGGAAGAGCAGCCGTGCGATTCGGTTCTTCTTTCGTCGAGTCCTCCCCTGGACGGTTATTCGAGATTGGAAGGTGGTCGATCAGTCGCAGGACATGCTCATCATGGAGCACGAACTGTTTCGGCACATCGAAATCGAAGTGTTCGTCAAACGCTCGCAACTGGCCGACGCACTCTCGTTTGTCACGCAACTCTTGCGGCATTTCGGCGGAGAACGCGATGCGTTTACCGAAGCCAATCGTCAACGGCTTGTCGAGACGGGACTGTGGGACGCTTTGGCAAACAATCCTGCAAGCTACACGCACCATTACCCGATCTGCGTTCGCAAGGTACTCGCTGATGACACGCTGATCTCGATGGCCAGCAGTTCCGATGAGCCGTATTACGCCATCAGCTTCGCCAACTACGCTCGCCCCACCGAGCGACAAGGATTCTTCCAATTCGCAAGCTGCCTGACCGACACGATGGCTCGGCTGTTCCATGCACGACCGCATTGGGGAAAATGGTGCCCCTTGAACTCGCAGCAGGCCGAATCGCTGTATCCGCATCTGAATGAGTTCCGAATCATCTGCCGACGCTTTGACGAGTCCGGAGTCTTCACAAACCCGTGGCTTGCCAGTCTTCTATTTTCCAAACAAGGATCAACGTAGCTGCAAGCTGCCAGCTTGCAGTCGAATCTCCACAAGCTGGCAGCTTGTAGCTACTTTTTGTCAGCCTCTATCAAGGATGACCGACTCATGAAAATTCTCACCGACACTGAAGTCCGCGAGTGGTTTGCTCGCGAAGTCCCCGCCGCTGAATTCGCTGGCAAACGAGTCCTGGTGATCGTTCCCGACTCGACTCGCACGGCTCCGCTGCCGTTGCTGTTCAGTGCGTTGCACGAGCAGATCGGCGCAACGGCGAAGCAAGTCGATGTGCTCGTTGCGCTCGGCACGCATCCGCCGATGCCGGTGGGGGCGATTGCGAAGATGCTCGGCATGAGCGACGCCGATCGAATCGAAGGGGGCAAGTACAGGCACGTCGGCCTGTTCAATCACGAATGGGACAATCCCGCGCGGCTGACGACGATCGGCACGCTCACGAAGGCCGACACGGAAGCGATCACCGAAGGGCGGCTGTCGCTCGATGTTCCGGTGCAGATCAACTCACGGATCGCCGATTACGACACGCTGCTGGTGCTCGGCCCGGTGTTTCCGCATGAGGTGGTGGGATTCAGCGGCGGCAACAAGTACTTTTTCCCGGGCATCTCTGGACCGGATCTTCTGAATTTCTTTCACTGGCTCGGCGCGTTAATCACGAACGTCGGCATCATCGGCGTGAAGGGAACTCCTGTCCGA
>CAZILR010000479.1:0-4929 GCA_964539995.1 uncultured Planctomyces sp. | reverse complement strand
CGTCCGGTTCGGTCAGTCAAACGATTCTCGAACCGGACGCTAGCGCGTGCCGGCTGATGGTCTGAGGAGAAACCTCGCTCGTTTTTAAGTTGGAGAAAATCATCGGTCCCTGTGATCGTAATTGATTGGTCTCATCCGTGCCTCGGCTTTGCCATCCGTGTGCGTTGCTGTTTCAATCGGCGTAGACGGCTGAAGGCCACTTGACGCTGGCCGTTGCTCATTCGTCGCGGCAACAACAAGGATCATCAGATGCCAATGACTCGACAATTCTGGACAGCAACCGCGTGGGTGTGTTGCTTGGTGGCTGCGTGTTTTGTCTCAGTCTTGCTCGATCAGCGTGAACTGTTCGCGGACAAACCGGACGCCGAGATGCGAGTGCAACAGGTCGTCAAAGCGGCCGGCGGCGAGGACAAACTGCTGAAAGTGTTTCGATTCAGCGAGCGAGTGCTCATCACCTCGACCGTCACGCCGTTGAAGCCGGAGGACAAGAGCAATCGGACCTCGACCGTCGAGGTCGGGAATCGCTGGTGGATCGGGGCCGCTCCGCGCGACAAGGACAAGGTGCGGGTGCTCTGCTGTGCTTGGAGCCTGCGGATTCTGCTCGATCCGAAATCGAAGTTCGCGAACCTCGACACGATTCGCGTGAGTGATCGACCGGCGTTCGGGCTGCGAATCACCGAGGCGATCAAAGAGCCGATCGACTTGTACTTCGACCAGGAAACGCAGCGTCTCGTGGCGATCGACTACACCGACACGCGGCACGTTCTCAGCGAGTGGAAGAAAACAGACGCCGGCCATGCGTATCCGTCTCACGTCGCTGGCTACCGCTTCGCCGACAAGGCCGCGAAGACGCTCGCCGAGAAGCAGTGGTATCAGACCGACATCCTCGAACTGACGCCGCTCGCGGAAGTCCCGGCCGAGTTGGCGAAGTGATTTCACATGACCGGGCTTGGCGGGAGAATCGCGTGCGTTGTTTGAAGCTCGGCAGATTGAAATTTGCGAATCGGCCTATCAGCCGGAACGCGCTAGCGTCCGGTTCGAGCGTCGTTTGCCCTTCCGAACCGGACGCTAGCGTGTTGCGGCTGATGGCTGCCGCGCAACGATCAAGCTGTCGGCGAATCATGGTCCGATGTGTGGTGGGATGCTTTTGGCTCTTGGCCGGAGCGTTGCTCGCCGACGACAAGCCGGCGGCGAAGGATTTGGAGTTCTTCGAGAAAAAGATTCGGCCGGTGCTGGTGGCACAGTGTTACGAGTGCCATTCGGCGGAGGCGGCGACGCGCGGGAAGTTGAAGGGGTCGCTGGCGGTTGATTCGCGGGCCGGTTTACTCAAGGGGGGCGATACGGGACCGGCGATTGTGGCGGGGAAGCCGGGCGAGAGCCTGTTACTGAAAGCTCTGCGACACGACGCGAGTGTTTCGGCAATGCCACCCCAAGAAAAACTGTCGGCGTCAGTGATCGCGGACTTTGAAACTTGGATCGCGGCCGGCGCGGCTGATCCGCGCGAAGGGCCGGCGGTGGTTGTGAAGCGCGGGTTGTCGATCGAGGAAGGCCGCAAGTTCTGGTCGTTCATTCCGCCGCAGCGCGTGACTCCGCCCAACGTGAAGCGGGCGGATTGGGCGCGCGACGATATCGACCGGTTCGTGTTGGCGAAGCTGGAAGAGCAGCAACTCGAACCGCTCGGTGACACCGAGCCGCAGTTCTTGTTGCGTCGGTTGTCGTTCGATTTGCTCGGGCTGCCGCCGTCGCCGGAGGAAGTGGCCGAGTTCGTCACCGGCTGGAATGCCGCCAGCGGTGAGGCGGAGAAGCAGCAATCGTGGCTCGCGCAGACGGTCGATCGGTTGCTGGCTCGGCGGCAGTTCGGTGAGCGGTGGGGGCGGCACTGGCTGGATGTGGCTCGGTACGCCGACAGCAACGGTCGCGATCGGAACGTCTATTTCTATCACGCCTGGCGATACCGCGATTACGTCATTGAGTCGCTGCATCGCGATAAGCCGTTCGATCAGTTCCTGCGAGAACAAATTGCCGGTGACCTCTTGCCGCTTAGAAGAATAGATCGCCCAAACAGCCGTAACGCGATAGCGTCCGTTTCGCAACAAAAAACCAAATTCCAACCGGACGTTACCGCGTTCCGGCTGATTGGTTCGCCGGAGCAACGTGATGAACAACGCATCGCGACCGGCTTCCTGGCGCTCGGAGCGAAGTCGTTCGAGGAGACAAAACCAGAAGTCTTTCGCATGGATGTGATCGACGAGCAGATTGAATTGATCAGCCGTGCGGTGTTGGGGCTGTCAGTCGGATGTGCTCGCTGTCACGACCACAAGTTCGATCCGATTCCGACGGCCGATTACTACGCACTGGCCGGCTTGTTCCGTAGCACGCAGACGCTCGCGGGTTACGGGCCGAAAGGGATCAAGGCGACGGCGCACGCGCACAGCGAACTGCAACCGGTTGGGCCGGCTGCCGAACGGCTCGGTGCGGAGGGGCTGGCGTATCTCGTCAAGCTGCAAGAACTGACGCTTGCGCAGAACACCGCTCGATCGGATCGCTATCGAGTCGTGCGGCGATTGGCCGATGCGAAACTGAGACTCGCGAAGACCGATGCTGACAAGGCGACGCTCGAGGCGGATATCGCTCGCATGGAGGCGGAGATCAAAGATTGGGACGTGAAAGTCAAAGGTCACGAAGAGGCATTGCAGACCGCGATGGACTCGGCCCCGCCGCAATCGGGCTGGGCGATGGGCGTGCGCGAGCGTGAAACTCCCGAAGACTGCCGCATTCACATTCGCGGCGAAACGACGAACCTCGGCGATGCTGTCTCGCGTGGGATGCTGCAAGTCATCGCGGTCGGCGACGTGAAATCGGTGGATGCCAAACAGAGCGGCCGGCTCGAACTGGCCGATTGGCTGACTCACCGCGACAACCCGTTGACCGCGCGCGTGTTCGTCAATCGAGTCTGGCTGCATCTCTTCGGCCGAGGACTCGTGACGACGGCGGATGATTTCGGCGTCAACGGCGCTCGTCCGTCGCACCCGGAACTGCTCGATCATCTGGCCGTGCGGTTCATGGACGACGGCTGGTCGATCAAGCGGCTGGTGCGCGCGATCGTGCTGAGCCGGACGTATCGGGAGAGTAGTGGTGAGGGACGAGGGGTGAGGGGCGAGCAAGACTTTTCCTCCTCGCCCCTTCACTCTGATCCCGACAATGTCTTTCTCGCGCGGATGAAGCCACGACGTCTCGAAGTCGAAGCGTTTCGCGATGCGATCAAATCAGTGGCCGGGACGCTCGACCTGAGACCGCCGACGTCCGAACAAGAGTTTCTCGCGAAGTTCAATCCGTACCGCGAGGACGAGTACCGCACCTTCAAGCCGTTATTCCTGCCGACCGACCTCGAACAATCGCATCGCAGCGTGTACCTGCCAGTCGTACGCGGCGTGTTGCCAGAGATGTTTCCGCTGTTCGACTTCGCGTCGCCCGAACGCTCGGTTGCCCAACGTGACGAGAGCATCGTGCCGGCGCAGTCGTTGTTCTTGCTGAACAGTCCTTGGATCATCGAACAATCGCGGTTTGCGGCCCAACGGTTGTTGAACGAGACTTCGCTCGACGATGCGGGTCGAGTCGATCGGCTGTACCAGCTCGCGTTTGCCCGATCGCCGACGGCGGATGAGCGAACTCGCGCGCTGCGATACCTTGCCGAATCGGAATCGGTCGCGGTTGATCCGAAAGTCACAGCACCGACGCCCGAGCAACTGCGACTCGAACGCTGGACCAGCTTCTGCCAAATCCTGTTCGCGAGCGGCGAGTTTCGGACGCTCCGATGAACCTGTTCCGGCTGATGATTACAGCCAACGGCCGGACAAGACTGTGAGAAGACGAATGACGATCACGAACGAACGATTCTCGCGTCGCCGGCTGTTGCAGTCGGTCTCGGCTGGCTTCGGCTACGTCGCGTTCGCGGCGATGGCGGCCGAAACCAGTGGGCCGTTGGTTCCGAAGCAGCCGCACTTCGCGGCGCGCGCGAAGCGAGTCATTTTTCTCTGCATGCGCGGCGGACCTTCGCACGTCGAGACGCTGGATGAAAAGCCGCAGCTCTTGGCCGATCATGGTAAGCCGGGGCGGACCCCGAACTCGAAGCTGCTCGGTTCGCGCTGGAAGTTTCAACGGCGCGGCGAAAGCGGATTGAACATCGTCGAACTGCTGCCGGAGACGGGCGGTCATGCCGACAAGCTCTGTGTGTTGCGCGGCATGCACACCGACAACGAAAACCATCCGCAGGCACTTGAGCAACTTCATACCGGCAGCTTTCAGTTCGTGCGGCCCTCGCTAGGAGCGTGGACGCTGTATGGACTCGGCAGCGAGAACCAGAACCTGCCGGGGTTCATCTCGATCAACCCGCTGTCGGCACTTGGCGGTTTGCGGTACTACTCGAATGCGTTTCTGCCGGCGGCGTACTCGGCGACGTTGCTGGGGGACGCGAACCGGCCGGTGAAGAATCCGACCGTCGGCAATCTCGCTCACACGCGGCTCACGACGGCGGCGCAGCGGCAACAGCTTGATCTGCTGCAAGCGATGAACCGCGACCTCGCGAATCAAACGGCCGACCCGCGTGTTGAGGGCTTGATCGAATCCTACGAACTGGCGTTTCGGATGCAGGACGCGATGCCGAAGGTGATGGACCTCGCCAGCGAGACGAAGGAAACGCTCGCGCTGTACGGAGCGGCCGGCGGTCCCACCGAGACTTTTGGCCGTCAATGTTTGCTCGCACGGCGATTTGCCGAGGCGGGTGTCCGCTTCATCGAGATCACGCACACCGAGTGGGACCATCACGGCTTCCTGACCAGCGGCATGACGAACAACTGCCAGCAGATTGACCGTCCGATTGCGGGCCTGTTGACCGATCTCGCTCAGCGCGGATTGTTGCATGACACGCTC
>CAZILR010000478.1:0-4935 GCA_964539995.1 uncultured Planctomyces sp. | reverse complement strand
ATCGACCAGAACGTCGAAACCACTTCCGAGCGTATCGAGGTCACCCGCCAACGCACCGTTGATCGAATCCACATCCGTCGTGAAGTCGTCGATCGCGTCCTCCACGTCATCGTTGAAGTCGGACTGGTGCGTCCCCAATTCCGACTGAAAGGTTCCTTCCAGCGGCGAGACGGTGACGTCGAAGGAACTAGCCGCGAGATTCAAAGCCGCCCGTGCCGCAGTCGCATCACCGCTGGCGGTTGCCGGGTCGATCGGCGATTCAGGCGGATCGCTGCTATCCAAGACCAGCCGAACCTCCAAGACTTCAACCGCCAACGGAGACCAATTCAGTGAAGTCCGCCGAGACGTCCTACCCCCCCCCCATTTGACAATTCGTGGCGAGTGCAACCGTTGCTGAAGACCTTGGAGCCATTTCGCGTGCAGCATGACAGGGCCTTTTGAATTGCGGGACGTGAGCAAATGAGAGCCAAAGACTACTGGCTCCATGAGCGATGGCCGGATCAGAGTGCCAACTGATAATCCGTTGGTAAAATCTGCGGGACGATTGAATTTTCAAAACGGCGAAAACTCTTGGCGCTCCCGAAGCCCTTCAGCAATGGCCACCGCCCAGAAACATCCGTCCGCGCGTTCCGGCTCATCGGTTCCAGTTCTTTGTCAATCACTAAGACTCCACTCTCCGATGACGGGCTGGAAGTCTATCCCACGATCTCTCGCACGACTCGCCCATGCACGTCGGTCAAACGAAAATCGCGGCCGGCGTGGCGGTAGGTCAGGCGCTCGTGGTCGAGGCCCAGTTGATGCAAGAGCGTGGCTTGCAGATCGTGAACGTGGACCGGACTCTCGACGACGTTGTAACCAAGGTCATCGGTGACTCCGTGAACGTGGCCCCCCTTGATGCCGCCGCCGGCCAGCCAGATCGAGAAAGCGTGCGGGTGATGATCGCGGCCGTCGGGCTGCACGCCGCGACGGACTTCGCCCATTGGCGTGCGGCCGAACTCGCCGGCCCACACGACCAGCGTCTCGTCGAGCAAACCGCGCTGTTTCAAATCGGTGATGAGCGCGGCGGCGGGTTGATCGGTCATCGCGCAATTGTGAGTCAGCCGCTTAGTCAAATCACCGTGCTGGTCCCACGAGCTATGCACCAGATGCACGAACCGCACGCCCCGCTCGACCATCCGCCGCGCGAGCAGACAATTCGTGCCGAACGGCCGGGTCGTGTCGGCATCGAGTCCGTACAGCGCTCGCGTCGCGGCGGTCTCGTGCGTGAAGTCGAGCAGCTCCGGCGCGGCAGTCTGCATCCGAAACGCCATTTCATACGACGCGATCCGCGAGGCGATCTCGGCATCGCCCGTCCGTTCTTGTCGCATTCGATTGAGGTCGCCGATCGCATCGAGCCGTGCCCGCTGCGTCGCCGCGCTGATGCCGCTGGGCCGGTCGAGATGCAGGATCGCGTCGCCGCTCGCGCGGAACGACACGCCGCGATGGGTCGAGGGCATGAAGCCGCTCCCCCACAGCGAACTCCCGGCCCCTTCGAGACCATGCCCGTCGTGCGAAATCAGTACCAGATAGCCCGGCAGATTGTCACTCTCGCTACCGAGTCCGTAGTTGATCCAGGCCCCCATGCTCGGCTGACCGAACAACGGCGAACCACACAGCAACAACAATTGAGCTGGATCGTGATTGCTCTGCTCGCAATGCACCGAACGGATCACGCACAAGTCATCCGCCATCGCCGCCGTGTGCGGCAGCAGTTCGGAGAACTCAATGCCGCTCTCCCCGTGCGGACGAAACTTGCGCGGGCTGGCCATGACCGTTTCGAGCACTCCGCCGGTCGCGCTCTTCTTCGCCTGCACGAGCGACGCCGGCATCGGCTGCCCATGCAGCGCGGCCATCTTCGGTTTGGCATCCAGCAAATCGACCTGCGAAGGCCCGCCCATCATAAAGAGAAAGATGACGCTCTTCGCACGCGGAGCGAAATGCGTGCGAGCCGTCTCACCCGCGAGTCCGTCCCGCGCGAGCAATTGCCACAACGCCATTGCCCCGATGCCGTGTGACGACTGCGCGAGCAGTTCGCGCCGAGAGAGTGATTGAGGAATGGCCTGTTGCATGGCGAGTCTCCGAGTCGTCACCGACTCCTCAGCCGGCACGCGCTAGTGTAGTCCGTTCGAGTCCACGGACTCCAATCGAACCGGCAATCGAGACGCGGCAGCAGCGACCATCCGCGGCACAAAGAACGACGGGAAGTCATTGGTCACGACAACGCAGGCTCGCTCGGTCAGCGCGGCGAGCAGACACTTGTCTGCGTCGGCCGTCGGTTCGACATACCGGAAGTACAGCGCGCCGGGATGCTTCACGTCAGCGACGCGAGCGGCGTTGTCGGCCATCCCGTCGATCACGAACCGATGAATCCGATCGCTGGCCCAGCGATACCCGATCCGCAGCGGCTCAAAGATCATCAACGGATTTTGCAGCTCAATGTCGGCTCGCGGCTTACGCTGAAGGCGTTCAACAACATCGCTCAGGGTGCGCGGCGAATCGCCGCGACTCTGGGCTGAGTTGTGAAACGCCTTCGGCGTAAACCCCCAAACGGCCACATTCTTCGCGCACATGGAATCCGTTAGAGTCAGTCCGGTTCAAACGCTCTGAACCGGACGCGAGCGTGTTCTGGCTGATGAATTCATCACCCATCTTTCTGGGAGACCACGCTCTGAAACTCGACATCGCGAAACTCTCGCGGCGTGATTTTGTGGAACGATCCATCCTGGCGGCGTTCACGGCGCTGGCGTTCGGACAACGATCCCATTGCCAGCACTCGGCGGATGGAAAACAAGGAGACTTGGCCAATGCGCTCTCTGAGAATTGCCGCGCTGCTGACGCTGTCGTTGGTTTCCGTCGCGGACGCTGACGAATCAGCGGAGCTGGCCGCCGCGCCGAACTTCGTCATCATCCTGGCCGATGATCTCGGTTACGGCGATCTGGGTTGCTATGGAGCGACGCGGGCGCGGACGCCGAACATCGATCGGATGGCGCGCGAGGGGCTGCGGTTCACCGATTTTCACAGCAACGGTTCGACCTGTTCGCCGACGCGGGCCGCGTTGCTGACGGGGCGGTATCAGCAACGATGCGGCATCGTCGAGGCTCTGAGTGAGCGAAGTCCGGGTTTGCGCGACGAGCAACGCACCATCGCCGAATACCTGCAACCCAACGGGTACGCGACCGCCGTGTTCGGCAAATGGCATCTCGGCTCGAAGACCGGCAGCCCGGCGTTGCCGAATCGACAAGGCTTCGACGAGTTTCGCGGCTCGCGACACGGCGGCATCGACTACGTTTCGCATGTGGACCGGTATGGCCGACTCGACTGGTGGCACAACGACGAGCCGCTCGTCGAAGAGGGTTACGCGACCGACCTGCTGACCAATCACGCCGTGCGGTTCATCGAGCGACACCGCGAACGTCCGTTTTTTCTCTACCTGTCACACACGGCGATTCACTTTCCGTGGATGGCCCCCGAAGATCGAGCGTATCGCCACACCGGCGAGAACTACGACAACGCGACAAAAGTTGGCCCGCATGTTCCAGGGGAGATTGCAGACGTCATGAAGCGCATGATCGAACGCCTGGACGACGGCGTCGGCCGTGTGATGGACACCATCCGCGCCTTGCCGCCGGGCCGCGAAACGGTCGTCCTCTTCACATCCGACAACGGCGGCTACTTGCGTTATTCGGGCTTCTTCAACATCTCGTCAAACGGCCCGTTGCGCGGGCAAAAGGCCGGGCTGCACGAAGGGGGCCATCGCGTGCCGTGCATCGCTTGGTGGCCGGGTCGCATCGCCGCCGGACGCGAGACCGATGTCACGACGATGACGATGGATTTGCTGCCGACGCTGCTTGACCTGGCGAAGATCGCTCCGCCCCCCGCCACGACGGCGCACGCCCTCGATGGCGTGAGTCTCGTGCCACTGCTCCTGCGCAACGAGCCTCCGGCCGAGCGGACGCTCTGCTGGAAAGCGGGCGACTCGTGGGCGGTTCGACAAGGGGCCTGGAAGGCAATCGTTCAACACCGCGGACCGCCCGAACTGTACCACCTCGGCCGCGATCTCGGCGAACGCCGCAACTTGGCCGACGCTGAACCCGAACGCCTCCGCGATCTACTCGCCGCCTACGAAGATTGGGAGCGGCAGTTTCCGTGATGCACCGAACCGGCGACTTCGGCGCAACGCACAGCGACCACCAACTCCACAACGCCACTTGGGATGATCCACACATGAAGCCAATCCTCTTGTTCAGTCTGGTCCTTGCGTCGTTGGTTCGGTGTGTCCCGTTGGCGGAGGCCGATGAACCGATCGTGCCAGCCGTCGTGCTGAAGTTGAACGGCGCGATCACCGACCCTGTAACGCTCGACTACGACGCGCTGCCACGACTCAAAGGACAACACGCGGTCGTGTGTCCGGCGACGGACGAACTCAAGTTTCAATTGCATGACTATCTGATTCATCACGACGGCAAGTATTGGTGCCTGTTCAGTCACGGGCCGGTGGTCGAGGACGTGCCGACGCAATTCCTCAGCTACGCGACGAGCGACGACGGGTTGACGTGGAACGCGGCGAAACCGGTCATGCCGCGGCCAGAGGCTCCGTATGCGTACATCGCGCGCGGGTTGTGGCTGCGTGACGGCGAGCTGCTCGCACTGGCCGCGCACTTCCGCGACAAGGGAGCGTTCGGCGTCAACAAGGAACTCAAGCTGCAAGCGTTCGTGTGGGACAAGGCCACCGAGTCTTGGACGTTCAAAGCCACACTGTTCAACGACGCGATCAACAACTTCGCGCCGCAGAAGCTCGCGAACGGCGAATGGCTGATGACTCGCCGCGACGCGCGGTTCAACGTGTTCATGCTCGCGGGCGGCGTGAAGTCTCTCGACGACTGGCAATCGTTCCC
>CAZILR010000477.1:0-4938 GCA_964539995.1 uncultured Planctomyces sp. | reverse complement strand
AGCCTCACTGGTCATCACCGCGTGAGTCACCGACTTTTCGTCGGCAAAGAGCAATCCGATGCGACTGGTGTCTTTCGTGGCTTTGCCGTTCGGCGTGTAGTGAACTTGGAAGATCAACTTCGCTCCGGCCGGCACGAGCTTCGCCATGCCGGTCGGATACTGCTGCGGCAGAAAGCCGGGGACGTAGGCGGCGAGAAACGCTCCCTCGCCGTCAAACCTGCGCAGCTCAGAATCGGTTTTCGCGAAGACCAAAACGTGATGCACGACCGAGCGTTCGCCCGGTTGAATCTCGGCGGCTGTGACCCATTTGTCCTCGGTCAACTTCGGGTCCACGGAGAAATACTGATATCGCACGGTCCCGGAGGCAGGCACGTCATACGGCTTGTCGCGCATGGCGACGATCAGGTCCGGCTCACGCGGTAATTGCCAGCCGTCTGTGAACGATTTCGGCGACGGCAAGTCGTTGCGGTCCCCTTCGGGAGCACCGGCTTTGACCCAATCGAGCAGAACACGCTTTTCATCATCCGGCAGACTGCGAGCATTCGCGAACTTGCCGTGATCGGGACTGGCGTGCCACGGCGGCATGCGATTGTCTTGGACCACTTCGGCAATCGTCTCGGCCCAACCGGCGACCTCGTCATAGCTGGTCATCGCGAACGGAGCGACCTGTCCCGGTCGATGACAGTTCACGCAGCGGTTCTGCAAGATCGGAGCGACGTGCTTCGAGTACGTCACCTCGGCTCCGCGTTTCGCTTCGCGCACTTTGCCGATGAAGCAACCTTCGACCTCGGTGGTCGCGACGCTGACCGGTTTGCCGGCGAGCAATTCTTCGATCGCGATCTTGAGGTCTTGCCGCTTCGGAGTCTCACGGCGATAACCGATGCCGTCCTGGTCGTCGATCCGGCCGACGTACCGGATCGCTCGCTGCTGATCGAGCACGACCACTTCCGGCGTGCGAACCGCGCCGGCCGCGTCCGCCAATTTGTTGCCGGCATCCTTGAGCAGCCGAAACGCAACGTCTTGCTCTTTCGCCTGCGCGGCGAGATCAGCCAGCGAGTCTTGTCGGTTCGAGTTGATGCCCAGGACGACGACGCCACGCGGTTCGAATTCTTTCGCCAGCACGTTGAGTTTCGTCACCGCCAACTTCGCGAGCGGACATTCGGTACCAAGGAACGCCAGCACAACGACCGGCTTGTCCTTCACGTCGGACAGAGACACGCTCGCGCCGCGGTAATCCGTGAGGGCGGCTTCGGAGAGAACTCGGCCGATGCGATCTTGTTTGGAGGTTTCCGCAGTCTGGGCGAGTCCACTGCAAAGCACGACAACCGAACAGACACAAACTGCAAATCCGCGACGCATCGGAACCTCCTGAAACGTGATCGGCCAACTCGGCGACCATGAAACACCGCTCGTACCGAGAATGTGCCGCGACGGTTTCAGCGGATCAAGTCAGGCCCGGTCTCAGATTGTGCTCGTTCCACTCGGAATCCGGTTTGACCTGATCGACTCGGCCGCTCGATAATCGGCCGCAAGCGAAGCACATCAGCCTTCGCGGATCAGGGAGTTCATCATGCGAAACGTCGGATGGATGCTGTTGGTCCTGGCCATCACCCTCGCTGGAGCGGCTCCGTCCGCGCAGGCCGGGCATTGGCATTTCGGCGTGGGCTACCACGCTCGACCGTTTTGCGTGACGGACTACTACGGCTGGCACGCGCCTGTGGTCGGTTTTGACAACAGCTACTTCCTGTCGTCTGGCGGGTATTATCGGTCGAGCTTCTCCGGCGTGAGATACGCCCCGTGGGGCTGGGCACCGACGGTCTATCCGCCGATCTATCCGGTTTATCCCGGAGTCATCGTGCAGCAGACGACCGTGCCGATTGATTTGACGATCGTGAATCCGCCGCGTGATCCCGCGTTCGCTCGGCCGCGAGCCGTCGTTGCTGATCCGTTCCAGCCGAAGCAACCCAACGTGTTCGACGTGGCTCAGCAGCACGCTGAGAAACGAGCGAACATTCCAGCGCCACCTGACGAAGAAACGGTCATACGCCCCGTCAGCGGTTCGTCACGACTCGGCAAGGAGCGGAGCAAGCAATTCCAGGCCGAAGGAGATCGTTGGCTGCGCGAAGGGCAGAACGTCAAAGCGTACTTGCGATACCTCGAAGCTCAGCGCGAGGCTGAAGATCGTGGCGAAATTTATTTTCGACAGGCATTCGTCCTCGTCGCGATGGGACGTTACTCGCATGCGGTCTCGAAATTGAAACGCGGGTTGCAGGTTGATCCGAAGATCGCTCAACACGGCCAAACGCTCGATCAAGTTTACGGTGTCGAGAACGTCGATCAGAAAGTGGATTACCTCCAACGGGTCGCCGATTGGACGAACGCCGAAGTGCGTGATCCCGATCGGTTGTTCCTGATGGGTGTTCTACTGCATTTCGATGAAGACTCTCGCGCGGGTGAGTTCATCAACGCGGCTTGGAAATTGGCAGGAAAAGGGCCACACATTCAGGCATTCCTGCAATCACCGAGTTCTCCGCCGAAAGAAATCCCCGCTGCCGCGATCGCGAAAGGCCGTGCGTTGCCGCTGCCTCCGCCGCCACGCGATGATCCAGCGGTGAACGCTGAAGTTCGACAGCCCCCGCCGATTCCGGAGAAAGAGGCACTCGGTCCTCGTCTCCCCGCGCTCGTGGTGCCACCGGAACCATCTCGCCGCGAACTGATCCTGCCTGATGTCTACCTGCCGGAAGAGAACCGCTAACGTGCCGCGACTGCTTATCACGCTCTGCACCTACAACGAGAGCGAAAATCTGCCGAAGCTGATTCCTGAGATTCACGCGATCGCGCCGGATGCCGATGTGCTCGTCGTCGACGACAACTCGCCGGACGGCACTGGGCGGCTGGTGGATAAAATGGCTGCGAGCGACTCGCGGATCAAAGCCTTGCATCGAGCCGGCAAGCAGGGGCTGGGCACGGCCACCGTCGCTGGATTTCGCTACGCGATCGAGCATGGCTACGATCAGGTGCTCAACATGGATGCCGACTTCAGCCATCATCCACGCCACTTACCGGCGATTCGCGACTGTCTGAATCGCGTCGATGTGGCAATCGGCTCGCGGTATGTCCCCGGCGGTGGAGTCGTCGGGTGGAATTGGCGGCGACATTTCATGAGTCGCGGCATCAATTTCTACGCACGGCTGTTTCTCGGACTGAAGACATGTGACAACAGCGGCAGCTTCCGGTGCTATCGCGTCGCCAAGCTGACCGAGATCGACTGGAACCGCATCCGTGCTCGCGGCTACGCCTTTCAAGAAGAGTTGCTGTATCGCTGCCGAGCTGTCGGTTGCTCGTTCGAGGAGACGCCGATCACGTTCGAGGACCGCCGCTTCGGGACGTCGAAGATCAACTGGAAAGAATCGGTTGCCGCGTTGTGGGTGATTTTTCGGCTCGGTCTCGACAGACTGTGCCGCACGCCAGTGCGTGCGAAGCTCGAATCCTGAGGTCGGCGTTTCCGTTTCGAGCTTCGGATTTCGAGCTTCGGATTTTCTTCGCCATGTCTTACCTCCGCAAACGCCGCACGCTGCATCTGCCAATCACGCTGAGCATCACCATGATGGTGCTCAACGTGGTACTGATGGTGTGCTGGATTGTCTTGCTGGCGGATGCGAGTGCTTGGGGTGCATTGTCCATCGGGACGGTAGTGTTCTCGCTGATCCTGATAGGCTCCGGCTTCTACCTGTTCTTGACGGTCAAAGAAGTACGGTTGAATCAGCGGCAGGCGAACTTCGTGGACAGCGTGACGCACGAACTGAAGACGCCGATCGCGTCGCTGCGGCTGTATCTCGACACGTTGCGTCTTCGACACGTCGAGCCTCGGCAACAGGAAGAGTTCTTGAAGGTCATGGATGCCGAACTGATTCGACTCGATCACCTCATCAATCAGTTGCTGGAGGTGGCTCGGCTGGATGCCATTGGGCAGGAGTCCGACCCGGAGGAAATCGAATTGGAGCCGTTGCTGCATCGTTGCGCGGAAATGGCGGCGCTGCACCACAAGCGAGTGGCCTCCGAGGTCTTCACGTTCGGCATCGAGCCAGCGGTAATTCACGCTCGGCGGATGCTGCTGGAGATGATTTTCGGGAACCTGATCGACAACGCCGTGAAATACGGCGCGGCTCAGCCGCAAGTCGGAGTGACCGTGCAACTCACCGACGACGGCCGGGTCATCACGCGGATCTCCGACAACGGCGAAGGGGTGGCTCCGCACATGCGCAGCCGCATCTTCAAAATCTTTTATCGCGGCGGCAGTGAACTGGAACGGCGTCAAAAAGGGACTGGCGTTGGGCTGTACATCGTGCGGACACTCGTTGGTCTTTTGAAAGGTCATGTGCGAGTGCTGGATCGTCCCGATGGGCCGGGCAGCCTGTTCGAGGTTGATCTTCCCGGCCGCGCGATCGTTGGAGACTCGCTGGAGCCTTCGAACTCTTCCGAGGTCTCCGGCGAACCGGTGGGCACCAGCCTCCGGACAAATGGGTGATTCGGCGATTGTCCGGGGGCTAACGCTCACCGGCTCGCCAAACCAGAAGTCTTGTTTCATGCGAATCTTGATCGTCGAAGATGAATCCGCTCTGGCCCTCGGCTTGAAGTTCAACTTCGAGCAGGAAGGTTACGAAGCGGTCGTGGCCGGAGATGGAGAGACGGCGCTCAAGGCCTTTCGCGGTGCCGATCCTCGCTTCAACCTGATTCTGCTCGACCTGATGCTGCCGGGGATGAACGGCTACGAAATCTGCCGCGAGATTCGACTGATCGACAAGCAAGTGCCGATCCTGGTGCTCAGTGCTCGCACCCTCAGCGAAGATCGCACCGCCGGATTCGACGCGGGTTGCGATCAATACATGAGCAAGCCGTTCGCGCTGCCGGAACTCCTCAGCCGTGTTCGCAACCTGA
>CAZILR010000476.1:0-4947 GCA_964539995.1 uncultured Planctomyces sp. | reverse complement strand
ACGCAAGGATTGGTCTTTGGTTATTGATCGTTGGTCATGGATCATTTGCAGCCCAAAATAGCCAATGACCAACGATCAATAACCAACGACCAATTTCATCTCGTCCACGCGAACCATCGCTCGAAAAGCCGCTTCACGAACGGTGTCAAACGACGACGTTGGGCCTGATCTGCCAGCCGCTTGATGACTTCGGCTTGTGTCGGATAAGGATGAATCGTCTTCGCCAAGGCTCCCAAGCCAAGCTTCGCCGTCATCGCCAGCGTGATTTCGTTGAGCATGTCTCCGGCATTGGCAGCCACGATTGTCGCGCCGACGATTCGATCGCCGCCACGCTTCAGCAGGATTTTCGCGAAGCCGGCGGCTTCGCCGTCGAGGACCGCTCGGTCGTTGCGCGAAAGTTCTTCGACCAGCACATCCACCGCAACGTGTCGCTCGCGAGCTTCTGGCTCCGTCAACCCGACGGTGGCGATTTCGGGATCGGTGAAGGTGCAGCGTGGGATCACCAGCGACGAGCCTTTGCCACGTCCGGGGAACAGCGCGTTCTGCAACACGATGCGAGCCATCGCATCCGCCGCGTGCGTGAACTGAAATCGCGAGCAGACATCGCCCGCCGCGAAGACTCGCCGATTCGTCGTCCGAAAATGATCGTCCACCCGGACGCCGGTTTGCGAATCGAACACGATGCCCGCAGTCTCCAGTCCCAAGCCCTCCACATTCGGAGTCCGCCCGACGGCGACGAGCAACTCGTCCGTAGTCCGGTTTTCCAAACTGGGCATGTCGGCACGTCGTTGAATCGTGACATGTCTCTCGTCTCCACGTCGTGCGACTTCAACCACCCGTGCCTGAGTGATGATCTCCACGCCGTCGCACCGCAACGATGCTTCGACGATCCGCGCCGCATCGGGATCTTCTTTGGGCAAGGCGTTCGCTCGCGAGGCAATCAGAGTCACTTGCGACCCGAACCGCGCGAACGCCTGAGCCAACTCGCAGCCGATGGGACCGGCTCCGAGCACGACCAGTCGGCGCGGAAGTGACGCGAGCGAAAACACGGTCTCGTTGGTGACGAAGCCTGCCTCACCCACTCCCGCGATATCGGGAATCGTGGCCCGGCCGCCGGTGGCGATCAACGCTCGGCGAAATCGCAGCGACTGACCGCCAACGTCGATCGCGTCTTGCCCCGTGAAGCGGCCCGCGCCGAAGAAGACATCGACGCCGAGTCCTCGAAATCGTTCTGCCGAATCGTGCGGCGCGAGCGACGCGCGCAGCCGTCGCATCCGTTCCATCACCGCCTCGAAATCGACGCGAGAACCAGCCGGCACTTCAACGCCATACTTGCTCGCGTCGCGCACCGTTGCGGCCACGCGAGCCGATTTCAGCAACGCTTTCGACGGCACGCAGCCGAAGTTCAAGCAGTCGCCGCCGAGCCGATGCTTTTCAATCAACGCGACCTTCGCACCGAGTCCCGCCGCTCCCGCCGCCGCGACCAAGCCAGCCGGACCACCTCCGATCACGACCAAGTGGTAGCGTCCGCTTGGCGTTGGATTCACCCAGCCCGCCGGAGCGACGTGACGATCGAGCTCGATGTCTGAGGACTCGCCGCTCATGCCGGATTCCTTTCAGGATCGCTCGCGTTTGCGGCGGCGGTCGCATCGGCCAACGCTTTTCGCGCGATGCGAGCCATCAACACGGTCACGATCAGCGTCGCGATCAAGCCCACACCGAACATCACTTTCTGAGCGACGCCTCCTTCCGAGCGACCCGCCAGAATGTCGCTCAGACTTTTCGCGGCCGAGCCGATGGACACATACAGCACCGTTCCGGGAAACATGCCGATCCACGACGCGAGCACGAAGTCGCGAAGCCGCACCTTCGTCAGCCCGAAGGCGTAATTCAGCAGATTGAACGGCAGCACCGGCGAGAGCCGCGTCAGCATCACGATCTTGAAGCCTTGCTCGGCGACCGCCGCATCGAGCGTTCGGAACCGCACGTCGCTCGCAACCTTGTGCTCGATCAGTCCGCGCAGCAACGTGCGTCCCGCGAGAAAGGCTGACGTCGCTCCGACCGTGCTCCCCAGCGACACGGCGATCAACGTCTTCGCGAAACCAAATGTGAAACCTCCCGCCAAGGTCAGCAGTGCGGCGGGAAAAAAGAGGACGCTTGCCGGAATGTAGGCCAATGCGAGCCACACCAACCCGACGTCACCTTGCGCTTGCAACGCCTCGACGAATCGCTGAGTGATGTCAGACACGTCGATCCCCGACCGCGAGAGCAGCACGACCGCCACGACGAGCACCAACAGCAAGATCGCGAATCGCCACTTCATCTCGGATGTTTTTCGAAGAGGGGTTTCGTCATGACAGACTAACCCGAAGCGCCAGCGAGGGCGAAGGCTTCACGAAGCTCTCGCATTCAAGATCCTTGGAAATGTTCGCCCTCGCTGGCGCTTCGGGTTAGTTTGCTCACGGCTTTTGGTCGGACACATTCGGCCGCACGGTTTCGCATCGTCGCTCGTCAGACAGTATCCTGCCACCCTCCGCACGTTTGTCCGCTCAAGGAGTTCATGATGAGAAACTCACGACGTCACGTTTCCCTCCGGCGCAGGGACTTTTTGCAAACGCTTGCGGGAGTCGTCGCTGTCGGCGGCCTTTCGTCGGCTGCCGTCTCGGTGGCCGAAGATCAGAGACATCGGCCGTCGATTGGTTTCAGTCTGTACGGCATGAAAACGCTGCCCGTCACGGAAGCTCTGAAGGTTTGCTCGGAGATCGGCTACGAGTGCGTCGAACTTGCTGTGATGGCCGATTGGCCGTGTGCCCCGGAGAAACTGACGGCCGACGCGCGGCGCGACATTCGCCAGCAGTTGAACGACCGGCATCTCGAACTTGCCGCGTTGATGGAAAACCTGCCGCTGGCGGTGGACGGCGACAAACATCGCGACAACCTCGACCGATTCAAACGGGCGTTCGAGCTGTCGCGTGATCTCGCGCCTGACCGAACGCCGCTGATCGAGACGATCCTCGGCGGATCGCCGGACAAGTGGTTGATGCTCAAAGACAAATTCGTCGAACGTCTGCGCGACTGGGCGGCGGTCGCGGCCGAGCACAAGTCGATCATCACGATCAAAGCGCACGTCGCCGGAGCGTTGCACCTCCCGCAAGACGCGGCAGAACTCGTGCAGACGATCAACTCGCCCGCGCTGCAATTGGCGTTCGACCAGAGCCACTTTCAGCTTCGCGACGTGCCAATGGCCGACGCTTGGAAGGCGATGTCCGAACGGACGCGATTCATCCACGTTAAAGATGGTCGAGGCAAACCGGGAGCGTTTCAATTTCTGCTCCCCGGCGACGGCACGATCGACTTCGTCGAACTGTTCCGCTTGCTGAAGTCCAGCCGCTACGCCGGCCCGGTCGTGGTCGAGGTCAGCGGCCAACTGTTTTCCAAGCCAGACTACGATCCCATCGCCGCCGCGAAGAAGTGCTGGCCGGTGCTGCGTGACGCGCGGCAAAAGGCGATGGCCGCGTCGTAGCCGAAAGCGGAGCGAGCTTGCCCTGCTGCCCCCGCTCGCGAACAATCCCGCCGACGAAAGGATGAGTCGTGGATCAACGCGAACCGATTGAGTTACCCGTCGAACACATTTCGAACGCCCCGCCTCCGGACACCGCGCGGCCTGTTGTCTTCCAAGTGCAGTTTGGAAACTGGCAGCAGTCGCCTCACGAACCGCCGTTGCGTTTCCACGCCAGACGCCCTCGACGAGTGCTCCCGCTTTTGCTGTTCATCGCCACCTGCCTGAGCACATTCTGGGCGGGAGGCGAAATGTTTGGGTTGGCGGTATTGCCGGGCTCTCCACCGCAATTCGCGATCGACGTCAACAAGTTCGTGAGCGGCGGACTGAAGTACTCGGTCGCGTTGATGTCGATCCTGGTCGCTCACGAGATGGGGCACTTCCTGCAAGCTCGTCGCTATGGCGTTCCGGCAAGCTGGCCGTGGTTCATTCCAATGCCAATCTCGCCACTGGGAACGATGGGAGCCGTGATTGTGCAGGCTTCGGGACACGCTGACCGCAAACAGATGTTTGACATCGGCATCACCGGACCGCTGGCTGGGCTGGTGGTCGCGATTCCCGTCACGATCTGGGGCCTGCAGGACAGTCGCATCGAAAACATCGAAGCGTTCGGCGGCGGACTGACGTTTGGCAATCCACTGGTTCTGCGGTGGCTGGCCGAGTGGCATTTCGGAGCGCCGCTGCTGCCACATCAAGACATCGTGCTGACTCCATTGCTGCACGCTGGCTGGGTCGGAATTCTGATCACCGCGTTGAATTTGATCCCGATCGGTCAGCTCGACGGCGGGCACATTTTGTACGGCTTGATCGGCCGCAAAGCTCATCGCGTCGCATTCGTGTTGTTGTGGTCGGCCGTGATCTGGACAGTGACCAGCGGCAACTGGTCCTATTCGATCATGATTTTTTTGCTGCTGACAATGGGAGCCCGCCATCCGCCAACACGCGATGACTCCGTTCCTCTGGGAGGCTTTCGCATCGTGCTCGGCTGGTTAACGCTGGCGTTCATGCTGATCGGCTTCACTCCGAACCCCATCAGCATTCAAAACAACCCGTAGCGGCTGTGAGTTTTTGTGGCTCTGTTGCTCCGCGACAGGATTGCCGAACGCTTCGGGAGACATGGGGCGTGATAACAAACGGGAGTCGTTCGATGTTCGGCTTTCCTGTCGCGGAGCGACAGGGCTACTTTTGAAAGACTCACAGATCTGTCGCATGAGCGGCCCAAGTCAGCGGCCAGCCATCGTCACCGCGATGTTCCACAGATTGAAGAACGCGTGCGCGACGACCACCGACAGGAATCGCTGCTGGCGGTCGTACAGGCTTCCGAGTAGCAGAGCCAGCGGCAGCAACGCCGCGCTTTCCATCGTCTCCCTCCACGTCATTCGGCACGG
>CAZILR010000475.1:0-4957 GCA_964539995.1 uncultured Planctomyces sp. | reverse complement strand
GTCTCCATGAAGACGTGCAGGCCCTTCGAGATCGCGTAGCCAAAATGCACCCAGCGAAACACGACCGGCGTGGTGAGGATCACCACGTCGCCCGGCTTGAGCAGGTCCATCGCTTGCTTGTAACCATCGAAGCCGATGAACTTGTGGTCTTCAGGCACATCGACCTGATCCGGAAAACTCTTTTTGACGTTGGCATAAGCGCTGGCCAGCTTTTCCGGGAAAACATCGACCATCGCGATGAGCTTCGTTGGCCCTTGCTTGGTCGCGAGTGCGTTGGCGATCGCTCCGCCGCCTCGTCCACCGCAGCCGATCAGCACCAACTGAATCGTGTTGTTTTCGGCGGCGTAAGCACCCGGCAGTGCGGACGCGGCCAGGACGGAGGCGGCCGCGACCTGGCCAGACGTTTTCAACAGTTCGCGGCGTGACACGACGGCGGACGAGGTTTCGCTCATGACGAGTCTCCTGGTGGGATTGAGATTCCGATTCGCGTTCGACAACGCGGATGTTGGCGAGTCAGCGGCAGCACGTTAGCCAAACGCCGAGACGTTTGCAAAAGTCGGGCAGGCGGAGCAATTGGGCGGGCAAACTCCCCCCAATCGTTCAAGTTTGCCGGAGAGGTCGCCGATAGGGAGGAAGAGCACGGCGCGCGGGACGTCTCGCGTGTGTTGGCGTGAAAGACATCAGTTCGAGCGACGCGACTTTCTGGGGCAGAGGCCGATCGCCAAGGAGCTTGGGCATGTGGAAGCACGTTCGCGGCGGAATGCTGCTGGCGGTCTTGGGTTTGATTTCCGTCGGTTTTTCGGCGACGCCGGCTGCGGCTCAGCTTTTTTCGCGAGGCTGCAACAACTGTCAGCGGCCAGTCGCTCACTGCAATTGCCAGTCACATCAAACGGTGGTCCAATCGCATCAGCCGGTGGTTGAGACGCAAATGGTCCCGCAGCAGGTGACGACGTATCGCAACGAAGTCATCACTCAGTACCGCCAAGAAGCAGTCGCTCAGGCCGTACCGGTCACGACCTATCGAGATGTGGTGGTCGATGAAGGGAGCTATCAAACCGTTTACGTTCCCAAGCAAGTCACGAAGCGCATTCCTCAAGTGAGCTATCAGCAGCAGATCGCATATCGCAGCGTGCCGTATCAGGTGACTCGTCAAGTTCCGCAAGTGTCCACGCAGATGGTGGCGCGGCAGACAGTGAGGCAGCAGCCGTACTCGTATCAAACGACACAGGTGGCTCCAATCACCGTGGCTCCGATCGCTCAGACGAGCGTACCGGTCTACGGGGGATGTGCTCCGGTCGCGGTTGCTCCTTGTGGCCCGTGTGGAGGAATGGCGTTCGCACCCGCTCCGATTTATCAAAGCCAGCCAGTGATTGGCACCACGGTCATCGCGAATCCAGTGACGATGCTGCCACCAACTTCGAGCGCGTCGGCATCATTTGCATCGGAATCGAATTCGCATTCGGCACCGGTGCCGGACCCCAAATTTCTCGATAGTCCCGGCGCGGCACGGGATGTCTGGACGACCGTTGGCTCCAAATCTGGCAAGACGGGCGATCCTGGAAATTCGATCGCAGACGGTTCGAGTTCCGGCAGCGTTCGCTTCAAGCCGGCCCGGACGGTGCATCGCTCTTGGGAGTCTCAGTCGCGCATTGCGGCCGGAGGCGGGCCGGAGCGCCAGTGAGATTTGCCCAGACGACGGCCCTGTGCCGGCCTGAGAAATGGCGGCCGTTGATGCGATCTCGCAAAAGTCGCCATGTCTGCTCGACGTGATCCATGCGACCGGCACACCGCGTCCGATTCTTACCACCCGAATGCGGCAAATGGTCGCGTCACACGAAACCGTGGGTTATGCTCACCCCGCATTTCGTGGCGAAAGATCGCCAGTTTCGGGAGCTGTTTGACATGCCCGCAGTCTTGGTGCCCATCGAGCAAGGCAAGCCGATCGTGCTGGATAAGCCGATCGTGCTCGTCGGTCGGCATCCCGATTGCGACGCGGTCATTCTCAACAGCCGCAAAATCTCGCGCAAGCATTGTGCGGTCGCGCTGGTCAACAACCACTTCGTGGTCCGCGATCTGGGCAGCATGAATGGCGTCTGGGTCAACGGCACACGAGTCGAGAATCAATCCCCCGTCGGCTTCGGCGATGAGTTGATGATTGGCGACGTGCGATTCCTGCTCGAAGCTGACAAAGGCGCGGTCGGGAAACCGAAATCACCAGGTGGCAAGTCACCGGTCTCGGCATCCAAGCCACTCGCAGCGGAATCGCCGGCTCGCAAGAGGGCACTGGTCACGCCGCCGCAGTCGGAACTGAGCATGGAGTTCCCGGTGCCGATCGACGACGACGATGGCTTCTCCGTCCCTCCTCCGTCTGAGAAAGCGGCTGGGATGGACACCGATGGCGGTGACGACGAGTTCATTCCGCTTAAAGAAGATTGATCCGTCCGCATTGGAGCCGACTGCTCAGAGCTTCTATCATCTCACCCGCAGACGAACCGCGCGGGAGTGGCGGAATTGGCAGACGCGCTGGACTTAGGATCCAGTGCCGCAAGGCGTGGGGGTTCGAGTCCCCCCTCCCGCAGTCTTCGTAGGTCAGCCTTTCCAGGCTGACCCAGCCGATGTGCGATCCAGGAAATCGCGTACGGTGCTGGCGACCTCGTCCGGCGCATCCTCGAAGACGTAATGCCCCGCATCCGCGATGACGTGCGACTCGGCTTGCTGGAAACGCTGCTGAAACTCGCGATGAAAGTCGAGCGTGAAGCACCAGTCCTTCGCTCCCCACACCAGCAACATCGGTCGGTCGCGGAACTGAGCCAGTCCTTCTTCGATGGCGGTCAGCTTCGCGTAGCTCGGATGTGACGGCCGCAGCGGAATGTCCTGCACGAAGCTCGACACCGCGACGCGGTTCGCCCACGAGTCATACGGCGCGAGCAGTCCGCGCTTGGCCGACGACGACAACGGCCGACGCGCGACTGCCATCGTGAGTGCCGCTCGGCTGAAGGCGTTGAAGCCTCGCAACGCGACCGGCCCAAACAACGGAATGCGACAGACCGCGATCCGCAGCGGAATTTGCTTCGAGCGAAACGCTCCGGTGTTCATCAGCACGAAACGGCGGAATCGATCGGGCATTTCGGTGGCGGCTCCCATGCCGATGCAGCCACCCCAGTCGTGGCCAACTAGCGTGATGTTTCGCAAGTCGAGCGATTCGATCAGCCGTCGCAGATTCGCGACGTGCTGCTCCAGTCGATACGGGTAATCCTGCGGCTTGTCCGAGAAGCCACAGCCGATGTGATCGACCGCGATGACTCGGCGACTTGGCGACAGTTCACGAATCAGACGCCGCCAGATGAAGCTCCAGGTTGGATTGCCATGCACGCACAGGATCGGCTCGCCGTCGCGCGGCCCTTCGTCCACGAAGTGCATGCGCACTCCGCCGAGGTCCAGCCAATGGGATTCAAACGGATATTCGTCGGCGAAACCGTCGCGACTCGGAAGAGAACTCGTCATGGAACCGACACCACCTCCTGCAACGCAGCGACCAATGTTTTCAAAGCCGACTCATCGTGAGCGGCCGACAGCGAGATCCGCAACCGAGACGTCCCCTGCGGCACCGTCGGCGGCCGAATGGCTGCGACCAAACAGCCACGTTCTTCGAGCTTTCGCTGAGCCACGACGGCGGCATCTGGATCGCCGAGCACTATCGAGATGATCGGGCCGACCGACTCTCCGTACCACGACCGTGAGGGTGCGGCCGATTGGGCGTCTCTTCCAGGACCGTCCCCTGACGACCGCGGTACGGCATCCAACTCACGCCGCAGGAAGTCGCAGTCCTGCCACAACTTCGTTCGTCGCTCTGGCTCAGTGCGAATGGTCTCGACCGCTGTCGCCGCTGCCGCGCAAACGGACGGTGGCAGTGACGTCGAGAAGACCTGCGGCCGAGCCTTGTTCCACAACCAATCGACAAGCGACTGCGACCCCGCGACGAATCCTCCGAGCGTGCCGATCGCTTTGCTGAGCGTACCGACTCGCACTGCGACGCGATCTTCGACGCCAAGCTGCTCGCACACGCCCCGGCCATGCTCACCGAACACGCCCGTCCCGTGAGCCTCATCGACCAGCACGTTCGCCTCGAACCGTTCGGCCAGATCGCAAAGCTCGCGCAGCGGAGCGACATCGCCGTCCATGCTGAAGACGGCATCCGTGACAATCAGCCGCCGCCGAAATTCGGTCGATTTGTGTAGTTCACGTTCGAGCGTCTCCAATTCGGAATGCCGAAACACGCGCAGCTTCGCACTGCTCAACCGGCAGCCGTCGATCAAGCTGGCGTGGTTGAGTCGATCACAGAAGACGACATCGTTCTCATCAACCATTGCCGCGATCGTGCCGACGTTCGCAGCGTACCCGGTAGGAAAAAGAATCGCGGCTTCTTGTCCCTCGAATTTCGCCAGCGTTTCTTCGAGCCGAGCGTGCCATTCGGTTCGCCCCACGACCAAGGCGCTCGCTCGCGAACCGACCCCAGCTTCCGTCAGCGCCACTTGAGCAGCGGCAACGACTCGCGGATCGCCAGCCAGTCCGAGATAGTCGTTGCTCGCGAAATTCCACAAGCGCCGCCCGTCGATTTCGCAGGCTCCGCCAGCCAGTGGCCGAACGATTCGCCGCGCGCGACGCAGCCCGGCCGATTCCAGAGCGGCGAGTTCTTCGGATATCCACGGCGACGGTGTTGGCATGACGTCACGGATGCTAAAGGACTCGATCAAATCCAGCGAGCGGCCAAGAGCGATCGCTTTCGTCTAAGCACGCTGGCCACCAGAATGCCGACCATGAATGCCACTCCCCCCAAAGCCGTCGTCCTCGTGAGCGGCGGACTCGACTCTGCCACGGTGCTGGCGATCGCGCGGCAGCAAGGTTTTGAGCTGTTCGCTCTGTCCATCGACTACGGCCAGCGGCATCGGTTTGAACT
>CAZILR010000474.1:0-4959 GCA_964539995.1 uncultured Planctomyces sp. | reverse complement strand
GAATCGTGTCGGCCAGGACGTTGGTCATCTCGGCCCAGGCTCGGCTGCCAGCCATGAAACCGCTACGCAGTTTGCTGCGAACTCCGTGAACCAGCCAGCCGATCAGCGGCAGCGGGACCAGCGTTGCCACTCCCAGCCACACGTCCTGCGACAGCACATACGCGCCGATCAGGAACAGCATGACGATGTCGGACGCGAAGTCGGTCAGATGCACGGCGATGAAGTAGCAGATGCGATCCGTGTCGGTGTCGATCCGCGAAATCAAATCGCCGGTGCGTTTGCCGCCAAAGAACTCCAGCGACAGCCGCTGCAAGTGAGCGTAGGTCTGATTGCGCAGGTCAGCCGCGACCCGTTCGCTGATCCAGGCCAAGACGTAGGTCCGCGCCCAGCCGATCAGCCACGAGAGCACAACCGCCGCAGTAAACAGCAGCAGATACCACTGCGCCGCCGGAATCGCGGCCGCTCGTTCCGCTGAGATTTTCGCGGCGTCGTCGATGACTTTGACGACTGCGGATTGATCCTCCAGCACGTTGTCGGACTTGGCATAGGTCTCCAGAGCAAACGGGACCAACACCTTGTCCATCACGACACCCAGCAGCGGCATCGGAACAGTCGCGAAGAACGAACCCAGCACGGTGAGTACGAATCCCAGCGTCATCATCCGCATGTGCGGCTTCGTGAATCGAAACAGCCGCGCGAACGACTTCGTCATCGGCGGCAGTGCGGCTTCCGGTTCGAGTTCTGCGTCTTCGGTGTCGTCGTTGTCTTCGGCGTCCGGGCCGGCTTGCTGGAGCTTCTCGATGAGTTGCACCAGTTTGTGAATCGCGACGGCTTTGCCGACGGTGTATCGCCAGACGGTCGTTGTTCCGGAGGACGTTCGCAGTTCAAACGTGCCGATCGCGCCGTGCTCTTTCGAGGACACATGGCCGATGTCCGATAGCAACCACGACTCGATGACGGAGCCAGATGACGCCGCAGTCTCCGCATGAATGCCGATTACTCTTGATTCGGTGACCGCCAGCAATCCCGTCGCGTAATTCAGATTCGCGTCGAGGTCAGTCTCGCCCCACATCCGCGCGTGCTCGCCGGATTGCAGTTGTTCCACCACGAGGCGGCGCAGGTCACTAGGCAAAATCGGAGTCCTCACCGTTGCCGCTTACTCTTTCGTCGAATCTGTTTTGGTGGAGGTCGCCTCTTCGCGGGTCGGGCGGATCGCCTCGAAGTAGCGGCGGATCGTTTGCCGATGACCCAGCGGGATGTCTTCGGATTCGAGCACCGCATCACTGAGCTTGCGGTACTTGTGATAGACCTCTTTGAGTTCGCGTTTCGATTGCTCGTTAGCTTCGGTCGTGGTTAGCGTTTCGATATCGCTGTCACCCTGCTCGCCTTTGAGACCTTTGATCTTCTCTTCGTTGCGATTCGCGGCGAGGTCCGTCCGGTCTCCCTGAACGTTCGAGTTCGTCCCCTTGCCGGCTTTCAGGCTGGGCTTCTTGGCGAGCTGATTCCCGTCGCCCTGGCTGTTCCCTTGGCAATTCGATTTGCACTCGCCGAGCTTGTCGCTCTGCTTCTTGAGCATGGCGGCGATCTTCTTGGCATTCCCTTGTTGTTTGGCACTTTCGCCGAGTTTGTTAAGCCCATTCTTCGACTGCGTCGGGTTGTCCTTGTCGAGTCCCTCGGCGGCGTCCTTGGCTGCTTCGCTGAGCTTTTTCATCCCTTTTTGAGCGGCGTCCTCCGACGCTTTCTTCAGCTTGTCAGCGACGGCTCGCGATTCTTTGCGGTCGAGCTTCGGAGTATCGAGCTTCGCCAATTGTTCAGACGCCTTGTCGTACTGACCTTCCTGCAAGGCTTGCCCCGCATCTTTCAGAGACTCCGCCGATTGCAACGCTTCGCCGATGGCTTTCATTTGTTCGTCCGTTGCGGCGACGTTGAACTCTGCGGCCACCGCTTGCAGAGCGGACTGCATCTCGGACAGCTTGGCCAATGCTTCGCGGAGATCGACCCCTGGCTCCTTCATCTCCTCGGCTTTTTCCAGCAGCTCTTTGATGAGCGCCTCCACCTCTGGACTGTGATCTTCCGGCAACTCTTCGAGCAGCTCTTTCAAGTCCTCCTCGACGATCTCGGCCTCGGAGACGATCGCATCGAGCGGCGTCGATGGACCGGCACTGACCTGCGAACGTCTCGTCGGCCAACAGAGCAAGATCACGGCCAACACCGCCGTAGCGGCCACCCACCGGAAAGAATTCGGCAGGACGCGTGGGACAACCTGTTTGGCTTCGACTCGTTGCAAGTGCTGCATCGCATCCGCGAACTGCAGTTGCTGGAACTCATCAACCTTTCCCGATTGCTCGCGGCGCAAGAAGGCCAAAGCGGTCTCGGTACGGTCTTTCAATTCGTAATGCTCATCAATCGCACGAGCGGCTGGCAGCCAGTTCGTATTGAGCCAATTCCGCACACCAAAGGCACATGCAGCAGCCGTGGGCAATCCCAAGAGCAGTCCCCATCCCGCCCAAGCTGTGGAAATCCATCCTTCCAAACGGAGAACGGCGAAAATCAGTGCCGTGCCTGAGCCACCAGCCAGCCCCCAGGCGGTCGCTCGCAACACGCCGGCCATCCGTTGGCGATGTCGCACCGGCTGGAGCTGACGGAAAAGGGCTTCGTGCATGGTCGCACTCGTGGGAGACAAATTTCCTGTTCGACGGCCAACAACTTACCGAACCAAGCCGTCACCGACAACATGCCTGGCGTTTTGCCAATCGCGGCAGCTCCCGAAGAAATTCGTCGGGAGCAAATTATTTTGTGGCGGATTGAAAAGAACGGTGATACGAGTATGAGCACATTTCAGTCAGGTTGGCTTCTTCTGCGGAATCACACCTTGTAGGACGTAGGTTGATCATGTCGGGTCTGGTCGTGCTTGCCCCGCCGGCGCAGGGTGCGACGTTCGTGTTGAACCAACAACGCGACGCCGTGATCGGCCGTGAAGGCTTCTGCGACATCGTGCTGACCAAGCGCACGATCTCGCGCAAACACGCGCGAGTCTTCTTCGACGGCAAGCAATACCGAGTCGAAGACTTGGGCAGCGCGCATGGGACATTTCTGAACGGCAACCGCGTCTCGAAATCCATGCCGTTGAAAGATGGCGACCGGATCAATGTGTTCGACGTTCCGATTGCATTCTCGGAGTCTGACACACCGCGTCTTGCGGACACGTCACAGTTCTCGCTCGGACTGACACAGGGGATTACCATGACCCCGGTGCCACCGACCCGCACTTCTGCCGTGGGATTTAGCAGCCGCCTACGGAGCCTGCTCGACATCACACGACGACTGGGCAGTTGTTTGGTCATGGATGAAATTTATCCGAAGGTGCTCGACCTGCTGTTCCAGATGTTTCCGCAGGCGATGGCTGGCGAGATTCAGTTGGTGGACAGCCAAGGCAAGCTCGCTCCCGCAGCGATGAAGCACGGTCGCGATGATGACAGCTCGATCATCACGCGACTGCCGATTGATCTGGAGATGTCCAAGCAAGTGGTGGCTTCCGGGCAACCGCTGCAAAAAACGACGGAGTCCGGTCACGAAGAATCCGTGCTGGATGTCAGTGGCTCCAACGTCATTTGCGTACCGATCATTGGACCTTCACGAACGCGTCTGGGAGCGATCCTGTTGGAGACCGAGGACGATCATCGTGTCTTCAGTGATGAAGACGTCGAACTCATTTCCACGATCGGCATTGAGACGGGGCAAGCGATTGAGTTCGCACGCGCGCACGAAGCCTCGCTGCGGATGGACCAAACGCAGCGACAACTTGAGACCGCTCGGCAAATTCAGTTTCGGATGTTGCCGCGTCAGAAACCGAAATTGCGCGGCTACTCGCTGGAGAATTACTACTCGCCGGCGGAGTCCGTCGGTGGTGACTTCTACTTTTGGGATTCACTGCCAGACGGCCGAGCGATGATCGGTGTCGCGGATGCCTGCGGGAAGTCGTTGCCTGCGGCCTTGATGATCGCTCAGTTCGCCACCGAAGTACGGCACTGCCTGGCGACTGCCGAAACGCTCAAAGGTGCGATGACGTCGCTGAACCAATTCGTGTGTGCCTTGGACGAAGGCTTCATCACGTTTTGCCTCTGCCTGCTCGACACGAATCTGCATCTGCTGACCGTCGTGAATGCCGGCCACCCCACCCCCATCTGCCGCCGCCACGAGACTGGTACCGTCGAGCCGATGCACACCGAGAAATCGAGCATTCCGCTGGGAATTTGCCCGGAAGAGACGTTTCACCCGCTCCACCTGCTGCTGCGGCCGGGCGACGAAGTCATCCTGTTCACGGATGGTCTGACCGAGGCGATGAATCCCCACGATGGTCTCTACGGAATGGATCGACTGATCGCGCAGATCGCCACGCCACAACCCAGCATTTCCGCACGAGTCCGTGCGATCGTCGGCGACGTTGAGAGTTTCCGAGCCAACCGACGCGCCACCGACGACACTTGCCTGCTGGGTATCGTGCGCGAAACGGCTTGACGGAACGTCCTCGGATCGTTGCCAGGGCAAGCCAGTGTTTCAATTTTGGGCATTAGCGTCGGCACACGAACCCGAAGCGCCCGCGAGGGCGCACCCACGAATGGCTCGCGTTTTGGAGCGCCCGCCCTCGCTGGCGCTTCGGGTTAGTGTCATCGACCATTCTTCGCATTGTGGAGAACTAGCACGCCCTCGGATCGTTGCATCGTTCGCTGGCTGGACGCGAAGCCGTTCGTCATGCTGTCATCGGCAATCGTCGAGATTGTTTGAGGAAATCGCAGCGAATCTCTCGTGAGGCGGCAGCATGTCACAGCGATGTTATCTGGCGGTCGATTTGGGAGCCGAGAGCGGCCGAGTCGTCGCCGGTTTGCTCAATGGCCAGCGCGTGCAATTGGAAGAGTTGCATCGTTTCCCCAACGGAGCAGTCAACCTCGGTGGGACACT
>CAZILR010000473.1:0-4969 GCA_964539995.1 uncultured Planctomyces sp. | reverse complement strand
AAAATCTCCCACGTCTTGCCGTCCGGATCGGTTTTGCAAATCCACCCGCCCGGCGCGAGCACTCCGACCGCATGGCCGCCGGCGTCCCATTGCCGAGGCAACAGCGTGTCCTCGTCCCAATTCGGCACGATGCGGCTGGTGACACCCTCCGGCAAAGTCGCTCGAAGTTGCTCGGTGCGCTGCCCACCCATCGTCTGCGGCGCAGCGTTCGTCTTCACTTCAAACGGCAACGGAGTGTGATTGCCCGCCGCGACGTACAGCGATTTCCCATCCGGCGACAACCGCACCGCGTGCGGCCCGTGTTCTCCGCCGCCGTTGATCTTCTTCAGCAACTCGACCTTGTCGAACTGGTCATCGCCATCCGTGTCCTTGCACCGATACAGACCACTCCCCGGCCCACCGTTGCAGACGACGTACAAGCTGTCGAACGCCCACAGCAAACCCTGCGCGCCGGACATCTGCTTGCCTTCAAACTTGATGTCGAGATGCTCGACCTTCGTCTCGCCCGCGCTACCGATCGCCGGAGGAGTGACTCGACAGAAGCCGAGATTGCCTTGATCGCTGACGATCAGCCGACCTTTCGGGTCCGTCGTGATGTTGACCCACGAGCCGAGTTTCTCCTTCGGCACCGTGAACAGCTTCTCGACCTGAAAGCCGGGCGGCACGTTGAAGAGGTCGCGCTGACCAGGATCACCGGAACTCGCGGCGGCGAAGACATCGCCCCACGGCTGAGCGCCGTACTTCGCGACGATCTTCACCTTACCCCATTCCTTCGCGTCGCGAGCCTCGGCGATTTGCCACGAGTCATCCGTCACGACGTACCGGTCGTTGCCATCCCGGCCAAGCAGCGCGATCTTCGCGACAAACGCCGCCGCGCCGCCTGCATTCGTGATCTCCGCCTCGATGACGTTCTCACCCGGCTTGAGCCGCGACTTGATGTCCACCTCAACCGGCTCATTCCAGTTGTCGCCGGCTGCGACCTTCTCACCGTTGATCCAGACGGTCATCACGTTGTCGCACGACGCTTTGAGAAACGCGAACTGCGCCCCCCCCTTGAACGTCTTCCGCACGAAATACTTTTTGTTCTGATCCGCTCCCCAAATCCAGCTCGGAGCCGGGCCGTCGGCGAAGACGTTGCTCTTCGGCTTGTCAGATTTCTCGACCGGCTGACCGGCCGAGGGAGCGATCTCCGGCTTCTGAGTAAAAATCTTGCCGTCAGCAGATTCCTGAGCAATGACCGACGCAGGCAGGAGCAACGCGGCCGTCAGGAGCGACCAGACTTTCGGAGCGGCGAATCGGGCGGGCATGTTGAGGTCGATCCTTTCAAAAGATGGGGACCAGATTGGCACGTCAGGATGATGAAACGGCAGCCGATAGTCGAGCGAACGGCGTGGCCGGCGCGTCTCGCGTCGGTTGGATGATCGGACGGACGCGAGACGCATCCGCCACGGCCGAAACCTCGTCTTGTCTGGTTGAGCGGGTTGGCCTAGTTTCCCGCCGCTTTGCAACGAGGCCGTCGTCGGCTCGTCCAAGGAATGGCGGAGGACGCAAGGATGCGACGTTTCGGGTGGTGCGTATTGGCCTCGGCCATGTGCGTGGTTTTCTCGGGCTGCGCCATGATGCACGATTTGCAGCAACACCGTCTGTGGCGGTTCAATCGCGGGCCAGCTCCCAGCACAAATCCCTTCTTTTCGGTGAGCGACCCGATTCCGCAATTAGGGGCACCGGCGGAGTTTCCCGAATCAGACAGCGCCGTCACGAATCCGGCCGGCTCCCCTCTGGCGGTGCAGTGACCGTGGGGCAGGTTTCAACCTGCCTGCGTTCATGGGCAGGTTGAAAACCTGTCCCACGTCCGCGGCTTGACACTGTTGGAAATGGGCCGATAGGTTGACGTTGTCGAATTCGCCCGCCTGGCCGGGCCGCCGAGTTTTCGGCAACGTCGTTATTCCTGTCTCGACCGATTCTTGTCCCGGCGGTTCTCTCACTCCTACGATTGACGCTCTGAGCGGATCGAATCTGCTCACCCAAGGAACGCGACGTGGCAAAACCCGCGGCTTGCGACTATTTTGTTCGCCTCTTGCGAGCGGCTCTGGTTTTCCCAAGGCCATTCCGTTGGATCAGCGTCCAGAATGAGGAAACTGAATTGTCAGCCGACGCCGTCCAACGACCAACTTCCACCGTGACGGAACACTCGACGAACCTCTTTCGAAGCCATCGCCTCATGCCTGCTCGAACTGTTCGCTGCGGATCGCTCTTCCACGCCCTCGTGTTGTGCGTGGCGTGGCTGATGGCTGCTCCATTGGCCTTTGCTCAGACAACCAAGAGCTCGACCGAAGCCACTCCCGCCGATGCCGCTGGGAGGATCGAAGGCAATGAGACCGGTCTCCCCGCCGGACTGATTCAGAATCGCCAAGTTTTGCCGGAGATGGAGATCGACAACGAACTCTACTCGGACGGTGATGAGACCAAGTTTAAGAAGGACTGGGAGAAGAAGTTCCTCGATGCCCTCAAAAGCGGCACGCTCTCAGACGATGAGAAAAAAGCGCTCGATGCCGGAGCCAAATATCACATCTACCGCTTCACGATGAAGAAGTACCGCGAAGAGGAGGCTCCTCCCAAGCGGGAAGATCGTCCCGCGACAGCTGCGCAGAGGGCGGCTACTCCCAAAGATCGTTTGCCTGACCTGCGTAAAAAACTACTCGACCAGATCAAGCTTTCGGCCAAGACGCAGGCCGTGCGCGAATACTTCTTGAAGCAGATCACACAAGAATGCGAGAAGCTGCTCGATAACAATTTCGTCGTGCGGCAGAACATCATCCTGCTGTTGGGCACACTGTCTTCCAGCTATCCGCCACCCGGCAAACAGACGGAACCAACTCCCTATGACCCGGCCTACTCGGTGCTGTTGAAGGTCATCAAGGACGACAAGCAACATGAAGCGTTGAAGGTTGACGCTCTGATTGGATTGTTGCGAATTTGCAAACTCGGATTGCCGTTGCCGGACGCCAACAATGACAAGAAGCGTGCGGAAATCGCGATGGCGCTGGTGCCAGAGTTGGTCAAGAAAAATACGCATTGGTGGTATCAATGCCGCTTGGCGGAATGTCTGGGCGCGGCAGGAGTGACCTACGACCCGGCCAACAAGGCGAACCCGCTCGTCCTGCAGACGCTGGCGGAAGTCGTTGCGGACAATCAACGTGATTTTCAGGCCCGCGTCGAAGCCGCCAAGGCGATCGGCCGATTGCCGCTCGACAATCAACTCAACATCGCGCCGGTCGTCCACCACATCGTGAATCTCGGCTACCAGATCATTCAGTCGCACAATGCGAATCCCAAGAAACAACCCTGGGGAAATTACTTCTTCACGCCGCAACCGCAGCTTGGCTTCGGGCTGTACTACGCCTTTCGCTCCGAAAACAAAGATGCCCGCGTTCCCGGAGGCAAACGGAAGCCTGGGCTACTGGAAGCGCTCCCCGCGACGAAGGAAGTCAAAGAAGCCTACGAGCAAATCCTGCTCATGACGTTGCACTTCATCGACAATCCGGGCAAACAAATGGCGGACGCTCCGCTGAAGAATATCCAAGAATGGTTGCGCCGTGTCCCGGCCAATAATCGCATTACGGCCGGCTCGCCCCCGCTGGGCTCGAAGACCGAACCCGCGAACGAAAACGGAAACAAAGGCGCGTCTCAAGGCTCCTCGACCGCTGGCGGCCGGTAAGGCCAGCCTTCCCAGGCGGACTTCCTTTCGACCCGCAATCCTACGCCCAGTACGTTCGGTCGAGCGTGCGGAAATTGATCGCCTCGTGCAGATGCTCCGGCTGGATGGCATCGCTGTTCGCGAGGTCGGCGATCGTGCGTGCGACTCGCAGAATCTTGTCGTGAGCGCGGGCCGAAAAGCCCATCTCTTCCATCGCCTGCCGGATCAGCGTCTCCGCTTCCGGCACCAGCTTGCAGTACTGCCGAATCTCACGAGTGGACATCTTGCCGTTGCACAGGCCCGGCCGATTGCTGAAGCGGCGACGCTGAATGTCGCGAGCAGCGGTGACTTGCTCAACCATCGTCGCGCTCGACGTGCCAGGCTGGCTGTCGGCGATCTCTCGAAACGGCACGGCGGGAACCTCGACATGAATGTCGATGCGGTCCAGTAACGGCCCGCTGATCTTGGCCAGGTAGCGTTCGATCTGCATCGGGTTGCACTGACAGTTTCGCTTCGGATCGCCGCGATAACCGCACGGGCACGGATTCATCGCCGCGACCAGCATCAAGTTCGCGGGAAACGTGACGCTCCCCATTGCCCGCGAGATCGTGACGTTGTTCTCCTCCAGCGGCTGTCGCATCACTTCCAGCGTGCGGCGATTGAATTCCGGAAGCTCATCGAGGAACAACACGCCGTGGTGAGCGAGGCTGATCTCGCCCGGAGCCGGCGTGCTGCCGCCTCCCACCAATCCCGCTTCACTGATCGTGTGATGCGGCGAACGAAACGGGCGTTGCAGAATCAGCGATTGCCCTCGCTCCAGACGTCCGACTGCGGACCAGATGCGCGTCGTCTCCAAACTTTCTTCGGTGTTCAGCCTCGGCAAGATGGTCACCAGCCGCCGCGCGAGCAGTGTCTTGCCGGTCCCCGGCGATCCGATCATCAGCAGGTGGTGCGTCCCAGCCGCGGCGACGGTGACCGCTCGCTTCGCCGACTCTTGCCCTTTCACGTCTGAGTAATCGACGTCGTAATTTCCGAACGTCGCGACCGCGCGGTCCCAACTGAACTGAGCCGGTTCGATGTCCAATTCGCCCGACAGAAATCCAACCGCTTCGGTCAACGTGCCGATCGGAATGATCTGGATGCCGTCCACGACCGATGCCTCCGGCACATTTTCGACGGGCACCAACAGTCCCGTCTTGCCCTGCTCGCGAGCGGCGATCGCCATCGACAGCGCTCCACGCACCGGCCGCAACGTGCCATCAAGCGCCAGTT
>CAZILR010000472.1:0-4978 GCA_964539995.1 uncultured Planctomyces sp. | reverse complement strand
AAATCCTCTCGCTGGCTGAGCAGCATTGCGCGAACTGGCCGGCGGGAACCTGCGGCCGCGCGACTCACGAAGCGAAGCCGGCGGGCGGATTAAAAGTCATCACGCGGCCGAAGAGTCAGCAAGAGCACATCATGCAGATGACTCCGGCTCCGTCGGCTCAAAACCGATTGCGATTCGCGGCGGAGATTTTGTCGGTCATCGTTGGCGACCACAGCGGCAGCCGATTGTTTTGGGAATTGGTTGATCCCGGATTGGCCGAAGCGGCCGACCTCGATTTCTCCGAATACGACGGCAGCGGCAGTTACATGACCTACTTGTCGAGCGAACCGGAAGCGATTACCGGCAATCTCGCTCGGATTCAAGCGATCTATGCCGAGGTTAACAAACACGGCATTCGCGAAGAGGAACTCGCGCTGGCCCAGAATAAAGTTGCATCGCGTGTCGTGCTCCGCAGCGAGCGACCAACCGGCCGGCTCTCGTCGTTAGGGGGCAATTGGATTTACCGCGAGGAATACCGCTCCGTCGAGGACGATCTCGCAACGCTGCGCGGGATCACGTCACGCGACGTCCGAGAATTGTTGGACGTCTATCCGCTGGGAGCCACGACGACCGTCGCCGTCGGCCCGCTGGAGTCGCTGAGCCTGTAGCTCTGTCGCTTCGCGACAGGAAAGCCGAAAGGTCAACGAGTCCCGTTTGTTTTCACGTTCCGCGTTTCTTGAAACGCTCAGCAATCCTGTCGCGGAGCGACAGGGCGACGTTATCGAGTCACGCCCATCGTGAATTGAAAGACTTGCGTCAGATCGTCTTTCTCTTTCATGAGCGGGAAACCGAAGTCGAGCGCAATCGGAGCTGGTCCCATCATCGGGACGGTGACTCGCAAGCCGAAACCGGCCGTCAAACGCAAGTTGGAAAGAGTCGCCTGATCGTCCTGAATCGTGCCGAAGTCGGTGAAGCCGACTGCTCCTAGGGTTCCATCGGCGGTAATCGGGATGAGGTATTCCGCGCCACCGAGGAACATGAATTGTCCGCCGATGCGGGTCCGATGATCGATGGGGCTGATGCCTCGATACGAGAAGCCTCGCACTGATTGGAAACCACCCGCGAAATAGCGTTCGTAGATCGGCGTGTCTCCGCCGGTCCACGCGGCTTGCAAGCCGAGCGACAGAATGTGCCGGCCTTCGCCATCGGGACGGCTGTAGGTCGTGAAGTATTGATGAGCTTCGGCATCGACGCGCGAGTAGCTGAATTCGCCAAAGGCTTGCTCAAAACCACCGGTAACGTAATGGCCCGCAGACGGCAGGAATTGTGAGTCGCGCGTGTCGTGAGCGATCGCGATACGTCCCGTCGATAGGAACGAATCGCCGAGCGACGCTTGCAACAGCGGAGCGACTGGGTTCAGCGGGTCGGACGGATCTTGCGTCGGATTCGAAAGATTCACGGATTCCATTCGCAGCGAGCCGATCAGTGACCACTCTTGCGTGAGTTGCCGGCCGACAGTGACTCGCCCGCCCACACGCTGCTCGGTCCAATCGCGGTAGAAGCGATTGAAGTAGAAGCCACTCACTCCCAGGCTGTAAGGCGAGTCCATGAAGTACGGGTCAGTCCAGCTCACCAGATAGCGGCTGACGATGTTGCCAGGGACCGCTTCCATGCGGAATTGCTGCCCGCCGCCACGAAATGCGGTGCCGTTACGGATGTCTTCCAAGCCGCGTGGAAAGCGAGTGATGTCGAAGTTGTTTTCTTCCAGCACGATCGAGCCGACAACTCCCGAGTTGCTGTTCACGCCGACGCCGAACGACAATCGGCCGGTTTGCGTTTCGTTCACATACACGTCGTAGTCGAGCTGTCCCGACGGGGCGTCCTGTACCAGTGGATCACTGGCCCCACCGCCGAACGGAGGCAGCGGCGTCGGCACTTGAGCCATCAGGATCGAGGAATCGATGTCTGACGCATCAGAATTTTGCCCACGGATCACGGTGTCTTTGGCGAAGAGTACCGAATTGGCTTTGATGCTCTCCAAACTCTGGCCGGCGAGATCATCCGAGTCAGGACTCTGTCCGCGAATCGCTCCCGCCTGCACGACCTGTGGCCGAGCAGTATTCGGCTTGTCCGGAACCTTCGCGATCTGCACGCGAGGCGCTGTCGGGCCTGCGCGATCGAAGAGTTGTCCTTCGAGTCGGCGCTCGCTTTGCCGGATCTTCTTTGGATTCGCGAGATCGCCGGGGTGCGACAGAATGCGATTGATGACGACCGATTGCTTGGTGTGAGGATGGTCGCCCTGAATGTGAACATTGACGTGGCGAATCGTGTAAACGCGATCTTCGTTGACCTGGTAGACCAGATCCATCGTCCCCGACTCTTCCAAGAATCGAGGCACCGGCTCAACATTGGCGAACGTGCGGCCCAGGTTGCCGTAGCGTTCCTTGATCCCCTCCACATCCTTGGTCATGTGCCGAGCGTTGTACGGATCACCTGATCGCAGCTTCAAATTGGCCGCCAGTTCGTCGTTCGTGAAGATTTTGTTTCCTTCGATGACGAGATTGCGAATCTGAAAACGCGGGCCTTCTTTGATCTTGTAGGTGATGATTGCGTGGGCGGCCTTGTAGCTCAGTGGATTCCACGGATCCTCGTCGATGGCAACTTCCTTCTCGATATCAACGTCGAAGTAGCCCAAGCTGTGGTAGTACTGCTTGAGAGAGGCGACGTCATCTGGCAACTGCTCCGGCTTGTACTTGCCGAGAAACGGCAGGCCGAGGATCGCGGGCTTCAGCGAGAGCTTTTGCTTCAAGATGCCGTAACTGAACGAGTCATTCCCCTCGAACTTCACCGAACCGACGATCACTTTCGGACCTTCCTCAACCACAAAAATCACTTGCCGATCTTCGCGGCGATCGCCTTTTTCCAACGTGACCTTCGTATAGGGAAAGCCTTTGGATTTGTAGTGCTCCTCGATTCGATTGACTGCCTCACGATTCACGCTGACATCGAACGGACTGCCCGTTTTGAGGCCGGTCAGTTTTTCGAGGTAAGAGGTCTTGATTCGCTCGTTGCCACGGAACTCCACCGCCTCAACCATTGGTCGCTCGATGACGCGAAACACGAGAACCAGACCAGTGGCGTTGCGGCGATAGCGCGGCTCAACGCTAAAAAACCAGCGAGTGCTAAAGAGTGCCCGCACATCCTCGCGAATCTGCGCCTCTGTTGGAGGCCGGCCAACGGCCGAGCGAACCAGCTTACGAATCGCCGTGGTTTCGATCGTGTCATTACCCTCAATCACAATGTCGATGATTGGGTCCGTCACCTCTTCCGGTTCATCGCCACTCAGCGAGAGATCGCCACCGAGGCCGTCTGCTAAACGCTCCTCGTCGGGCGTTGGCTCATCGTCGATGCGTTGCGGGCGGCGAGCCTCTTTCGACAAACCAGCGCTCGGTTCGTCGAACGTGGGCGATTGGCCGCGAATTGTGGGCAACGACTGGCAACCGGCCAGTACGCTCAGCCACATCGCCAAACCAAACAGCGACAAGCGTTCCCAATGGGCCACACGACCCACACGCTCGCCACAAAAGGTGCCGTCCTTGACACCGCTCATTAGGTGGTTTTTCCGGCTGGAGAGTCAGAGTTCGGTAGGAAACACAATGAAGAGACAGATCGCTCTTCCGAAGAGGGCGGGGATGTATCGTAAATCGGATTTCGAGAGCAAGACGTGTTTTCGTAGAACACGCGACTCGCATGCTTCACTTGAACAAGCCTAACGACCCGCCTGAAGTGAGCACTCCCTCCGGTGGCACAGCCGCCACTTCGTCAACATGCGGCAGAATGACTTCGGAGAGCCAATACTGCTTCAATTCTTTGACCAGCCACAAAAATTTTTCGAGGTCCACCGGCTTGGTGAGATACGCGGCCACATCAAAGTGCTCGACGTCGGCACGATCCGCCGGATCAATCGAGGCTGTCAGCACGACGACCGGAATGTCTCGCAGCGCGGCATCGTCCTTCACTGTCGCTAACACGTCTTTGCCGCTGATCCCCGGCAAACCTAAATCGAGCAAGATCAAATCGGGGCGCGGAGCACGAGCGTATTTGCCAAGCTGACGCACGAACTCCAGAGCATCCTCGCCGGTTTTCACCCAGGTCATGTGATGCGCGATTTGCCCCTTGGTCAGCGCGCCCATCGTCAGCTTGGCGGCGGTCAGGCTGTCCTCGACCATCAGAACTTCCATCGGGCGGCCAACGGTTTGACTAGCGGCGGAGGTCGTCATAGCTTGCCGATCCTTGAACGGTTGAGTCTGCAAGAGTCTATCCATGCTTGAGGATTGCCGGAATATGGATCGTTCCACGGAATCTGACGACTCGAAACATCTGGTCGGCATTGATCTCGGTACGACGAACTCGCTGGTCGCGGTGTTCCTGGCCGGGCAGCCACGATTGATTCCGAATGTGCATGGCTCGTTTCTGACGCCGTCGGTCGTGGGTGTGCTCGACGACGGACAAGTTCTGGTCGGCGACGCCGCTCGCGAATTGCGAGTCACCAAGCCCGAACGCTGTGCCTCGACATTCAAACGGCTGATGGGGACCGACGAAAAGCTGCGGCTGGGAAAGCTCGAATTCACATCACCGGAGTTGTCGAGCCTCGTACTGAAGTCGCTCAAGCAAGACGCCGAAGCGTTTCTGAAAGCGGAAGTCACCGAAGCGGTCATCACCGTCCCGGCGTACTTCAACGACAATCAACGCAAGGCGACGAAGCTGGCGGGAGAACTTGCGGGATTGAAGGTTCGTCGGATCGTCAACGAGCCGACCGCCGCCGCGTTGACCTACGGCTTCCACGATCGCGGCAGCGACAAAAAACTGATCGTCATCGACTTGGGCGGCGGCACGTTTGACGTGACGCTCATGGAGATTTTCGAGGGAACGCTCGAAATTGTCGCGACGGCCGGCGAGAGTTTTCTCGGCGGCGAAGATTTCACCGAGCGACTGGTCG
>CAZILR010000471.1:0-4982 GCA_964539995.1 uncultured Planctomyces sp. | reverse complement strand
AGAGAGTCGGTATGAGGCCGAGGTCGCAACACTTGTGGATCGCCTCCGTCTATACATTGATAACCAAAACGTGTTACTCCTCATCGGTCTTTGGTTGGCTAAATGCGGAACAAGGCGCAGCGCTTCTGGCCTGCCGCGAATCGCACAAACGCGCCCGGCAACTGGCCAATTCATTTCGGTAAGAACAATTAGTGAGTTTTTTATTCAAGAAGCAATAACTTCCGTGAAATCATGATCTGTGAAGTGGAAGAAAGGTGTCAAAGTGGAGGGAGAAAAGGGGTCAGGAACGAATGGCACTTAACGAGTCAGTAACTCGTTGGCTGGAATCGAGCTAGACGCAAAACGCCTCCTTGGTGCAGAACTGGATTGTTGTGACATGATCCTGTTCTGACGCAAGGAGGCGAAAGATGTCGGCAAGTCGTGAAGAGTCTTTGTTTTCGGTTCGGGTGCAAACGGTCGCGGCGCGATTGCGTGCGAGTGAAGGCTTGGGGAATAAAAGGGGTCAGGTCTCATTGCTTCGGTAAATCGCGGTCGGTAGGCTCTGCCGATCATGCCCAGACGCAAACGAGTTTGTCCGCGAGGCGAAGTGTTTCATGTTCTCAACCGCGCGGTGGCCAGGTTGACGATCTTTGAGAAGCCTGCGGACTACGATGCCTTCTTGCGAGTGATCCACGAGACGTGGGAGATCGTACCGTTACCGATCTTCGCGATGGTCTTGATGCCAAATCATTGGCACTTCGTGGTGCGACCAACCACCGACGAGCAAGTCAGCGAGTTTTTCCAACGACTGACGGTCACGCACACGATGCGTTACCACGCACACTACAAAACCAGTGGGACTGGGCACCTCTATCAAGGTCGTTTCAAGTCGTTCCCCATTCAAAGTGACGAGCATCTCCTGATCGCCATGCGCTATGTCGAACGAAATCCCGTCCGAGCAAACTTTGTGGAACTTGCTGAGGAGTGGCAGTGGGGGTCGGCTTTTGCACGCCAACAGCCTGAGGACAAACGCCTCTGGCTGACCGCTCCGGTCGATCCACCACTTCCGCGTCAGTGGCGTTCCTGGGTCAACAAGGCCGAGACCGACGCCGAAGTCAACGCCTTGCGACACTGTATTCAGCGCGGCCTGCCGTTCGGAGACGAGCGTTGGATCAAGAGCAGTAGCGTCCGTCTCAACCTCGAAAGCGCCACTCGACCAAGAGGTCGCCCCAGGAAAAAGACCTAAGAGGCTGACAAAGCACCGTAGGAAATTCGACGGACAAGCTGGCAGCTTGCCGCTACGTTTGGAGTTTTTTGTCAGCCTCTAAGCTCTCTCTGTGCTGAGTGATTATCACGGCCCGTAAATTCGGCACTTGGGGAGTGCGATGAGCAGTTTGCTCGCTCCCTCTTTCGTGACGCGAGTGTTGTCCAACCACAGCGTATCGAGACGTGTCAACGCAGCCACATGTTCCAGTCCGGCATCGCCGACATGCGTTTCACGCAGCGCGAGGCTCTTCAACTGTGGCAGTGCTTTCAGGTCGATCAGCCCGCTGTTGGTGATGGAGGTCTTGGTCAGGTCGAGAACGCGCAGGTCTTTCCAATTCACCAGCAGCAGCATTCCAGCGTCGGTGATCTTCGTGCCACTGAGTCCCAGCCGTTGCAGCTTCGACAGCTTTTTGAGCTGTTCCAGCCCGTGATCGCCGATCGGTGTGTCGTCGAGGTACAGCGATTGAAGATTCGTCAGACCGGTCAACGACGCGAGTGCTTTGTCGCTGATGGCCGTCGCGTTGAGGTTCAAGGATTCGAGATTCGTCAGCCCAGAGAGATGCTCGACTCCCGCGTCCGTGACATTGCAGCGCGATAGGTCGAGGCGGCGGATCGACTTCACATTTTTCAGCGTTTCCAGTCCGGCGTTCGTGATCGCGGTTTGCTCGAAGTTGACGGAGACGATCTCTCCCTTGTCGTTGATTTCGGTTTCGGCGAAGGTCGGCAGCGCCTTCGCGATGTCGTTTTGCTGCTCGGCCAATGCTTTCACCAGCGGGTCCGGCGAGTAGACGATCTCGCAGCCTTCCAACGCCTCGTGCAGTCGGTCGAGGTCTTTCTGCGGCAGATGCACGCCGTTGAGCCGTAGCTTTTTGAGCTTCTTCAGGCCGAGCAAGTGCTCCAAGCCGCTCCCCACCTGCTTGCAGTCGCTGAGGTCCAGCTCCATCAGATTGGTCAGCGGCTTGAGATTCACCAACGCCGCTCCGTTGACGGCGGTGTTCTCCAGCCACAGCACCTCCAACTGCGTGAGGTCTTTCAGAGCCTTCGAGCCTTGGCCGGTGATTTGCGTACCGCTCAGGCCCAGCCGTCTGAGGTGTTTCATCTGCGGTGCGATCTTCGCCAATTGGTTGTCGGTCAGCACGGTGTTCGACAGATTGAGTACGGTGAGTTTTTTCAGCCCTGCCAGTTTCTCGATCCCGACTCCCGTC
Source organism: uncultured Planctomyces sp. (assembly GCA_964539995.1). GTDB lineage: Bacteria > Planctomycetota > Planctomycetia > Planctomycetales > Planctomycetaceae > SXKJ01. The sequence goes on along the minus strand of CAZILR010000471.1, from coordinate 2,532 downwards.
ACTTTGGTGTTCGACAAACCCAGCACGGTCAGATTCGTCAGCGATTTGAGCGACGACACGCCGTCGTTGCCCACGTTCGACTGCGCGACGTACAGCTCCTGCAACGACGACATCTCCGCGATTTTCTTCAGCCCGTCATCGCCAAGCGGCGAGCGATTCAGATCGAGGACGCTCAGCTTCTTCAAATCCGCGAGCGATCTCACGCCATCAGCGGAGAACTTGCCGCCGTTGAGTGTCAACCGCTGCAAGTCCGCCAGCGCGGCGATGTGTGCCAGGCCGGCATCGCTGATCGGAGCATCGTAGATTCGCAACACGTTCAGCTTCGGCACTTCGCTGAGCGCGGCCAAGTCGCCGTCCTGCACTCCGGCCTGCAGCGTCACTCCCGTCGCATCACGAGTTCCCTGAGTGAACACCACGTCGATGCTCGGCAGCGCGGCCGTCAGCCGCAATGCCCCGGCGGTCGTCACGCGTGTCCCGCGAACGTACAGCGTCTTCAGCTTCTTGAGCGTGAACAGCTCCTCCAGCCCCGCATCGCTGACGGTCGTTCCATCCAGCCAGAGTTCCTGCAAGTCGGGCAGTCCGCGCAGATGTTTCAGTCCCGCGTCCGTGATCTTTGTTCCCAGGACGCTCAGCTTTTGCAGCGTCTTCAGCGTCGCGACTCGTTCAAGCCCCGCGTCCTCAAAGCGGGGATGTTTGATGTTGACGGACTGCACTTTCTGCTTGTCATCGAGCTTCACCTGCCCGACGGCGTTCAGCGCCGCTTGCATGTCACCGCGAGCTTCCGCCAACGCAATCAGCAACGGGTCGGTTGGGTACGCGATCTCGCACTTGGGTAACGCTTGTTTCAGCTCCGTCGCCTGAGCCGCGCTGACCTGCGTGCCGATCAAATCCAACTGTTCGAGCTGCTTCAACTCTTTGAACGGATCCAGCGTCGCGCCGCCGACTCGCGTCCACGCCAGCGAGACTCGTTTGAGATTCGACAGCGAACTCAGGGAAGACAAGCCGTCATCGCTGACGGCCGACTCACGCAGGCTCAGCAATTCCAGATGCTTCAGCCCGACCAGCGCTTGCAATCCAACGTCGCCAACTCCGGTTTGATCGAGCCACAACGATTTCAACTCGCCAAGCTTGCCGACGGAGCTCATGCCTCGATCACCCACTCGCGTGCGGATCAAGCTGAGCGATTGCAGCTTCGGCAGCGCTTCGAGCTTCTCCATCCCCGCGTCGGTGATCGCCGCACCGGCGAGCGTCAAGTTTTGCAGTTCGCTCAATCCGACGAGATGCTCGAGCGCCGCATCCGTCGCGGTCGGCGGCAGCGCGAGCGATTCCAACTTCGACAAGCCACGCAGCGGAGCCAATCCGGCGTCCGTAATTGGCGTCGGCTGTAAACTGAGCGCCGTCAATTCCGTGTGCTTGGCGAGTGTCGGCATATCGCCATCGGACGCCGCCGGACTGAGCGTCAGCACGCCGTTCGCCCACAGACCCTTGGAAAACGCGATGGCCGTGTCTTTTCGCCGCTGCGCCAGATTCAGCACGCCGTCGATCGAAGCCGCCGTCTGCGAGAGGTCCAGTTCGCGCAGCTCGTCGAGCAGTGCCAGCTTCAGAAGCCCCGCATCCGAGACCTTCGACTCGACTCCCCACAGCACGCGCAGTTTTTTCAACTCCGAGGCGATCTCCAGCGATGCGTCGGTCGCGGCGGGCGGAAGCACGAGCACTTCCAAATCCGACAGCCCCTTCAGTCCACGGACGCCTGCATCCGTGATCTCCGTCTTCAGCAGATTGACCGCCTTGAGCTGTTTGAGTTCACCACACAACTGCGTCAGCCCCGCATCCGACACCTTTGTCTGCACCAGATTGAGGACTCGTAGCGCGGCGAGTGATTTCAACTTCGCCAGCCCCGCATCCGTGATGGCCGTCCCGCCGAGATACAACTCCTCCAACGAAGTTAGTCCGCCGATCACCGACAAACCCGCATCCGTCACCTTGGTGCCGCGCAGATCAATCGCGACCACGCTCTTCAAAGATTTGAGCGGCTCAAGTGCGTCGTCGTTGCCGCGCGGATGATTCAGCAGGTTGACGTGAATGACCTGCCCGGCTTCGTTCAGTTGCACGGCCGCGCCGAAGTCTCGCAAAGCCTTCGCTGCGGCGGCTTCGATCTCCGCTTGCTTTTTGGCGACTTCCTCGGCCGTTGGCTGCGGCTCTTTCTTCGGCGGAATCGCCTCCGGCCGAGCGACCGGCACAACGACCGGTGCTGGTGCCGGCGGAGCCTGATCACCGCCGCAACCAACGAGAGCCAAACTCAACCCACAAACGAACGCACCAATCCAAGCCTTTGCACCATTCGCGCGCTTCATGGCGACTGACCCTTCGCGTCTCCGAGGCATTCGGTCTGACGACACCACAGGACCGGAAATGTTCCTAAATCCTGCTGGAAGTTCATATCGCTTGCGGGCGGATTTTGCGAATGAGTCAGGCCGAGGTGAGGTCTCGGACGTCGCTCACGCAGCCGTTGACGGCGGCGGCGGAGTTGAT
>CAZILR010000470.1:654-4986 GCA_964539995.1 uncultured Planctomyces sp. | reverse complement strand
CCAGCTTGAACTGCTTTTGAAGCTGTTCAAAGACGCGGTCGCTCATGATTTTCGGCACGCCCTGGAAATCGCTGGTGATGAGCACCGCCCGATGCCCGGCGTTGTCTTCGAGCGCCAACGCCTTCATCCACAGATCGTGTAGCTTGCCGTCCGGTGCGCGCTTCGACCCGTAGCCGGCCAGCCACACCGACTTCTCCGGCGTGATGACCGCCTTCGCGATGCCAGCTTTCCATGCGGACTTCTCTTGCGAGAACGCTCGGGCGTTGCCGAACGTCGCCGCGAATACGAATGCCGATGTGGAAGTCTGAAGAAACTGCCGACGAGTGGCGGGCCGAGTCATGGTCGAAAACTCCTGCGAGGTTCTGATGCTTGGGCTACGAGGTCGCGGATTGTAGTCTGGAGGTGCGACATGCGAATCGTAGACCGGATGCCTACGTCCGGTCACCCGTTCGGACGCAGGCGTCCGAACTACGAAAACAACTCGCCAAGGATACGACATGAGGATTGCGATTGCCGAGGTGGCTCAAGAAACAGACTCGTTCAGTCCGCTCGTCGCGGATCGAACCGACTTTGAAGCCTATGGCTTGTACTTCGGCGACGAGATTCTGGAGCGAATGCGCGGCGTCGGGCCGATCGGTGGGTTCCTCGAAGTCGCGACGGAACAGCCGGAACCGATCGAGTTGCTGCCGATCATTCGAGCGTGGGGCAGTGCCGGCGGCACGATCACGGCGGAGACGCTCGACTTTCTAACGCGGAGCTTGGTGGACGGACTGAAGCAGTCGTTGCCACTGGATGCCGTGTTTCTGTCGCTGCACGGAGCGGCCGCATCGACGAAGGAAGATGACGTCGAAGGACGTGTCTTGCAGGCCGTGCGCGAAGTCGTCGGCCGTGACATTCCGGTCGTCGTCGCGTTCGATCATCACGCCAACATCACGCGGCGGATGGTCGAGCACGCGAGCTTGCTCGTCGGACATGAAACGCAGCCACACGATCCGCCGGCAACAGGCCGCAAGGTGGCTCGGCTGTTGTTTCGGATGCTGCGCGGTGAGATTCGTCCGACGGTGCGCTGGCGAAAGATCCCGATGATCACGCCACAGGATCAGTTCCTGACGTCGTCGGGGCCGATGAAGGAGTGGTTCGATCTGGCTCGCGAAATGGAGCGACGGCCGCGAGTGCTCGATGTGTCGCCGTACCCGATGCAACCGTGGTTGGACGTGGCCGAAGGGGGTTGGTCGGTCGTTGCCCACACGGACGACGATGCGACTTTGGCTGACTCGCTTGCGGCCGAGATCGCTGGCAAAGCGTGGAGTTTACGCGATCAGTTTTGGCGTTCCGAACGAGTCGCTCCCGCAGACGCCGTTCGCCAGGCGGACGGGGCCGAGCGTGGCTTGATCATTCTCTCGGACACGGGCGATTCGGTTTACGGCGGAGCTCCCGGCGACAGCACCTGTATTTTGCGAGCGATGCTGGACGAAAAGATTGCCTCCGTCGCGCTCGTGCCGATGGTTGACCCCGAAGCGTTGGCCGCGGCGATCTCGGCCGGCGTCGGCGCGGAGATCACGGTCGATCTGGGCGGCAAGCTCGACAACATTTTCAGTCGGCCAGTACGAGTCACTGGGAAAGTCGCCGCCGTGTCGCACGGCTTCATCGTCGATCTGCTCGATCGCGGCGTGTGCGATTTGAGACGAACGGCTCTGCTGGAAGTCGGCCAGATCCGTATCGCGCTGCTGGATCATCGCAGCTTCGCAATCAATCATCCGGTGCTTTACACGCATCTCGGCTTGGACATCACCGACGCGAAGATGGTCGTCGTGAAGACCGCCAGCAATTTTCAGTTCTTTACTCGCTGGCGCAGCGGGTTGATCCGAGTGGACTCGCCCGGCACAACACAGTCCGACCTGACGGCCTTTGATTGGAAACGCATCCCGCGACCGACTTGGCCCCTGGATGAGCGGACAACTTTTTGAGGAGACACGCATGGAGACCGTCGGCATCGGAATGATCGGCAGCGGGTTCATGGGACTGACCTACAGCGAGGTCGTCGCCAACCATGCGAAAGGCTGCCGCCTGGTCGCGATCACCGGAGGCAAACGCGCAGAGAAGTTGGCGGCTGATTACAGCGTGCCGTGCGAGCCGTCGGTCGAGTCGTTGCTAGCTCGCGCGGATGTCGCGGCCGTGGTGTTGGCGACTCCCGACCAGGATCGCCCGCGCCTGACTCGGATGGCAGCGGTGGCCGGCAAGCATGTGCTCGCAGAGAAGCCGATGGCTCCCACGGTTGCTGAGTGCGATCAGATGATCGCCGATTGCGATGCCGCCGGAGTGAATCTCGCCGTCGTGAAGACTGAACGATTTCGCAAGATCACTCAACGAGCGAAGCAACTGATCGACGACGGCACGATTGGGCCGATTCACATGATGCGCACAGTCTCGGCATTTCCGCTGTCACTGACGAAACAGTTGTTTGAGGAGCGGCCGTGGATGGCTGATCCGCGAGGCGGCGGCTTGTTCATGGGGATGGCTTCGCACAACGCCGACTTCCTGCGCTGGCTAACGGGACGCAACGCCGTGAAGCTGTTCGCTCAGGCAACGACGTTCAGTGATGTCGCCGCGCCCGCACAGTCGGTGATGGCGCAGATCGAATTTGAAGGGGGCATCATGGCTCACATGTGGATCACGTCGGAATTGCCGTCGCCGAGCTTGCCCAGCAGTGAAGTCCGCTTCCAGGTTTTCGGCCGCGATGCGATGTTCGATTTGGAGAACTTCGAGTTCCTCGATCTCGGCAAGGGGGACAAGTGGGAGCGGGTCTACTCGCCGGAGCGATTCGACTATCTCAAAGAACCGAAGTCGCCGATTCGTCTGTTTCCGCACATCGGAGTGATCCAAGAGTTCGTGGACAGCATCCGCGAGCAACGCGATCCGAAGGTTGGCGGAATCGAAGGTCGTGCGGCTGTCGAAATCTGCGAAGCATGTTTGATCTCGGCACGCAAAGGAGAAGCGATTTCGCTGCCATTGAAAGGTGGCGCGTCGGGTTAGTGTGCGGTCGGCTCGCACAACCTTCGGAACAACCGGCTCTGTCCCAGGATGCGGTTTGGACAAGTTGCGGGAAACTCTGGGAGAACAATTGACACACTGATGGGCCGGACTATATTACCCCCGTTGCTTGAGCATGAGACGCCCGCTTCTTCCTGGGGTCTCGACCAGCTAGCTCTCCGAAATTGCTCGTGGTTTCCGCTGCGTTTTGCCCCCGAATTGGGGCGGACGATCATGCCACTCCGGTGGCTGCGAGCCAATAACCTGCTGGCTGTCCGGGAAGAGATGACTCGGTGCCGCTGCTCCCCCAATGGAACGGGAGTGAGTGAAGTCTGAGTCCTGGGTGCATTCGTTTGGTGATTCTTTTGCCCGCGACGAGCCACGAAACATCCGCTAGCCATCAGTCCGCGAAGCCGGTTGTTTCGTTTCGATGTGAGCGGAATCTCCCGTAGTTCTCAGGTGATTTCCTGGCGTTCGGCCACAGTGCAAGTCGGCTACCGAGCCAACCAGCACAGCGCCGACCCAAGATCGGTTCCGCGAGGTCATGTGGCCTCCGACCGCGGTTCCTCAAACCGTCAATGAGGGTTTCTGTGCGTTTTCAGCGTCTGGGATGCCTCACCGCATCCGCAGTTCAACGCGAAAGGCTCGCCGAGCGTGTTCGGCTGGGCGATAAGGCGCGTCGGAAGTTTGGCCCGGTTCGGGCGACTCCCCTTCAGCGGAAGAGGATGTTGCGCGACGCGGGTGGTGAGCTTGTCCGATGCGAAACCGGTGCGAGGAATCTCTCGCCCGGCGGAGTTTGTTTCTCTTGATAGGTCTCTTTATGCCGGCACCGAAGAAAAGGCCGACTCGTGCGTCGAGTCGCTCCACCGCAAAGCCCACCGTTCGACGACGCACCACTCGCAAGCCCAAAGACGCGGATGCCACTGAAGGCACCGCTTTGGAAAATCGCTCCGACGACTCCAACGTCGATTCCATCGAAGTGATTTCGCCTCCCGCTTTTCTCGATCCGCCGCCGGAACGCCGTGGACGCTCGCGCCACGATGACGGCCGCTCTGGAGCCAACGTGGACGACGACATCGTTTTTCCCGAAGACAACAACGCTCCCGCACCTCGACCGCCGCAGGCTCAACAGAGCGACGCCGGCCCGGTGCGCTACGACGACCGCCAACAGGGCTACTACCCGCAAGAGGGTGGTGGCTATCCCAATCAAAACCAAGACGGAGGCGGTCCGCCTTCCGAAGGTGGAGGCCAACCGGGCCAGCAAGACGACAGCCAGTTTCGTCGCCGTCGCCGACGTCGTCG
>CAZILR010000470.1:0-644 GCA_964539995.1 uncultured Planctomyces sp. | reverse complement strand
AACATGCCTCAAGGTGGTGGGCAGCGCGACTTCGGCGGTCCTCCGCCGCAACAACGCGGTGGCCCAGGCCAACAACGCGGATACGGACAACGCGGAGGCAACGGCCCACAGCGCGGATACGGTGGAGGCCAGCAACGTGGTTACGGCCAACAGCGCGGCTACGGTCAGCAACGTGGTTATCAACCGCGCGGTGAGTTCGGTCAACGCGATGGCGGCTTCCGTTCGCGTGGCGATGAGATCGCTCCCGACGAACAAGTCATCGACTACGATGGCGTCCTCGAATTGCATCCCAAGGGTTACGGATTCCTCCGCGATGCGAAGAAAAGTTACTGCTCGCAAGAGTCTGATCCATTCGTCTCCAGTTCCTTGATCGAGAAATGCGCGTTGCGTGAAGGCGTGCGAATCCTCGGCAAGGTTGGAACCGGTGCTCGTGGGCAGGGTCCACGGCTGAAGGCGGTCGAGAACATCGACGGCATGTCGGTCGAAGACTATGTGAACGTCAAGAAGTTCGACGACCTCACGGCGATCACTCCCAACTCGCGCATCAGGATGGAAATCGGAGCCAAACCGATCACGATGCGCGTGATGGACCTGCTGACCCCCATCGGCCGAGGCCAACGGGCGCTCATCGTCGCTCCGCCGCG
>CAZILR010000469.1:0-4991 GCA_964539995.1 uncultured Planctomyces sp. | reverse complement strand
TGAGTGAAAAACTCGCGACATGCCGCTTCGGCCGGTGAGTAGGCCAACACGCGCCGCGTTCCGGTCGAGCGAAACCGCGGGATCAAGTCGGCCACGAAGCCACGATACAGTTGTGCCGCCGCCGAGTCTCCGATCGCCTTGGCCAAGCGCGTTTTTACTCGACCGGGTTCTGGATTCTTCACGAACATGCCCAACGTCGTCATGCCGGTGGAGTCCCTTCGATCAAGCGTCGCAGCAGCAACTCGGAGACGTGGCCTTTGAAGCGGATCTTGCCGTCGAACTCGACGACCGGAACCTCGGTGTTGAATCGCTTCTGCAAGGCCGGATCAGCGTCGATGTCGATCTCCTGAATCGGTGGCAGCCAAGTCGAGTAACTCTGCAACAACTCGACCGCCTCGTCGCAGAGATGACAGCTTTCACGCGAATAGACGAACAACGAGCGGAACCGGCGTCCCGGTCGTGTGGGTCTCCATGAAGGAGTTCGGCGTTCGTCGTCAGGCACCGGGCCATTGATCATGGCATACCAGCCAAACGCAGCAAGGCCGAGCGCGACGAGCAGACACAGCATCCGCTGGTTGTGCCAAAACGCCGGCATGGCGAATGGCAGACCGGAGGAATTGTCCCACGCGGCGAGTGCGAACACGCTCACGCCGATGACAAACAGCAGCGTGCCGAGTTGAGCTTGTCGGTGCGTGAAACGTGACGACGGCAAGATGGCGGTTCCTCAGTTGCAGCGTAGCTTGGACGCCCTCGTCCGAGCCGGGAAGATGCTCGGACGAGGGCGTCCAAGCTACAGTTTCTCGCGAGCCATCCGTTCGCGCACGAGACTTTCGAGCCGATCCAACACGGCTTCCGGAGCCAGTCCCGACGTGTCCACGCGGATGGCGTCGGCCGCAGCGCGAAGCGGATCGACGACGCGAGTTTTGTCCCGCTCGTCCCGCTCGCGAATCTGCCGCAAGATGTCATCAAATGGCTCGGCCTGTTCGTGACGCTCCAACAATTCGCGATGCCGCCGAGCGGCTCGCTCCTCGGCGTTGGCAGTGACGTAGAACTTGCACTCCGCGTGCGGAAAGACGGCGGTCCCTTGGTCGCGGCCTTCGGTGACGATGTTCCGTCCGTTCGCAAACTCACGCTGTCGAGCGGCCAGCTCGCGACGCACGGCGGGGTTCGACGCGACGATCGAGCTGCCGTGAGAAACCTCCGGCAGGCGAATCTCGGCGGTCACGTCACGGTCATCGACGAAGACGTGCTGCGGTTCCAAACGGAGTCGCATCGCGTGCGTGCATTCGGCAACCGCAGGCTCATCGCGCAGGTCGATCGACCGTTGCAGGCACTGCCACGCCACCGCGCGGTACATCGCGCCGGTGTCGAGAAAATCAAACTGCAAACGCCGCGCAAGCCCGCGAGCGGCAGTGCTCTTTCCCGATCCAGCAGGTCCGTCGATGGTCACGATCATGGAGAATCCGGAGGACAGAGGTCAGAGGTCAGAGGTCAGAGGCGAATCATTCTGCGGAACTGAAGGAGCCGGTGGATCGAAACGGAGTTCGAGGTCGGCGATCTCAAACGGAGACATCGCGAAGTGGACGACGTCGCCGTCGATCTTCGGATGACCAGTGGTGCGGCCGGTGAAGTCTCGCAAGCGGACGGACAACGGCGTGCGGAAGCAGCGCAGCGAGACACTTTGCTGCCGTCCTTCGGTTTCTTGCAAACGCACCGCGAAGCCGCTGCCGGACGGCAATGACGCCGGATCGATCGTCTCCCACGAGGCCGCATCGCTGCGAGGTTCGTCCATCAAATCGGTCAGCCGAGTGAGTTGCACGTTCGGAGCATCGACGTGCAGGAACCAGCTAGTCGTGCCGCAGCGCGGCGGACCAATCTCGGTCGGGATCACGGCGGCCGGCGTCATCGAGTCAACCGCGGCTTGCAACGGATACGGCTGCTCGAAGGCAATTGAGAAGCAGAACCGCCGCTGCGTTTCCCCTTCGGCGATCAGCAACGAGTCGCACATGCGCCGCCCCGTTTTGCGGTGAAACGGCAGGCCATGCGTGAGGATCGTCGTGCGCGTGTCGTCGTCGGCAATCTCGAAGTAGTGCGGGCTTTCAAAGCGGTCCGGCCCGACTGGTTGAGCCGTCCCTAAAACTGACCGAGTCAGCGCGGCGGTCGTGTCGAGCCACGCCCAGCGGACTCCGAAGTAGTTCGTCCACGGCTCACCGTCCGGCATCTTGACCGAATCGAGTTCGATGTCGATGTCCAGCACACGGCGGCCTCGCCACAGGCGAAACGTCTGCCGGAATGTCGCCAGCACCGCGTTGGTTTTCTGATCGAAAATTTCGCCGGTCGTCCGCACTTCGCCAAGCCACGGGCCGCGACTGATGACCTCGACGCCATGACAACGGCAGTCAGAGTAAAACGACTTCTCCTCGAACTCGCGGTCGTCCTCGGTGACGGTGATGACTCTCTCGCGCGGAAACCGAAATGCCAACTGCTGGCTGAGCCGGTTCGGTTTGCGACCGTACTCCTTGAGCCGCTGAATGCCGCCGGTTTCCGGGCTGATGTGAACCTCGAAGAACTCGTTGCGGAGGACGTTGTCTGCGACGAGCGGCGTCTTGAGGTTCTCGTCTCCTGAAACTTTCACAGTGCGATTCGTTCCCGACGTCGGCAGCCAGACGAATCCACAACCAGGAACTTCAACGAGAGCTTGCCGACCGGCGTCGTTGTCGCACACCCCCTTGACCGCTCCGCCGTGTGCCGGCAACGAAACTTCGCTCGGCCAAGCGACTGGCACTCGCCGCGTGAACGACAACGGATTGACGATCAACACGCCGGGCGATTTTTCGGTCGTGCCATGCAGGATCGTTTGACCGAGTTCTCGTTGTCCGGCTTGGGCCAATTCGGTGATCGCGGAGTCGTCGGACAAAACGGCCGCGTCCTTCACATCGGGGCCAGCCTCTTCCACGAGTCGTTCCGTGTTCGAGCCGTCGATCTCGTGCAACCGTCGTCCACGCAGAACAGCGGCCATACTGCGGAGCCACAAGGCCGAATCGAATCGCTGACGCCGGGCAAAGTGATCGGCGTAGCGGCTGATCGGATTCGGCTCGCGCGCGGCAACGCTACGAGTCAGGAACGGCGCGAGGTACTCGCCCGCTTCGTAGCGCGAGTGCCGCATCGGCGTGTCGGTGCGCTCGAAGAATTCTCGGAAAGTTGCGAAGCGGCCGATCACCGGCGAGTACTTCGCGCCGCGCAACAAGTCGCCAAAGAACGGACTCCGCACGTCGGGCCAGCGGGCGATGATCAAACCGGCCGCTTGATCCTGATTCATCGACTCGGCGAGCCGCTGTGGCAATCGCAGATAGCTCGTCGCACTGTCGGCCGCGACTGGCAGGCGCGAGATCGCGTCGATGGTCGTGTTGTCGCAGCCCTCCCAGCGAAGCTTGCTGTTCTCGGAGTCCGGGTAGATGCCGTCGTCGAGCAAGAAGTGACACGCCGCCGAGTAGCCACTCTTCGTGAGAATTTGCGGCAGCAGCGTGTGCAGCCCGAATCGCCTTCGTGCCCAGGTCGTCGGCTCTTTGCGGAACAGCCGTTGGTAGGTCGCTCGGCCACGGCGGATGTCGTGCAGAACCGATTCCAGTGGCAGCAGCGGTGACGGCACCTCGGACCACTCGCCGCCGAGGACTTCAACCGTCTCGCGCTGCACGGCTTCGCGGAGCAATTTGGCGATCTCCGGTTTCTCACGGGCGAGTTCGTCGGCATCGCGAGCGGTCATCAGAAAGCTGATCGGCTTACTCTCGGTCAACAGCGGCGACAGTTTGTCGTCGGCCATGCTCGGCACGAGCAGGCACATGTCGAGCAAGTACGAATCGGTCGGATAAAACCGCTCGCGAGCTTCGTGCAGGGCCTCAAAACAATTCGCCAGTCGCTGCCGGACGTCCTCCGTTCGGCCGGCGACGAGTGCTTCGGCGGCCTCGACCGCTTCGCGTCGCACGCGCATCTCGTCGATCTCGCCGAAGTAGTGCATCTGCCGCGACAGCAGTTCGACCAGCAGGTGCGTCGTCCCCAACGCGAGGAAGTCGGCGACGAGCTCCGGATCGAGCTGCTCCGGCGTCGTGATGACTGGTCTCGGCTCGGTGCCGCTCGGAATCTCTCCGACCAGCGGAGTCGTCCCGCCATCAGCCGACTGCGGCGACGGCGTCCAATGGCGAGCCGCAGCGAGAACCTCGGCGAGCAGCTCGTCGCGTTTGTGAATTCCGGAAACCACGAAGGCCCCCGCATCACGCTGACGACCGATCCAATCGGACTCCAGCCGATCTTCGCAGGCGGTTGGGACAAGGATCAGGCGACCGGCGGAGGGTTCCGGCGGGCTGTCGGCTCGGTGCCAACCGGGGAGCGTTCGAGTCTGGGCCAACACCCACGGATGCCACGCGACCGCGAAGGCGTTGAGAATCCCCTCGGCCGGCTTTTCTCCCAAATCCGTGGGGAAATCTTCCAAACTGTGGCAGGGAATCAGGATCACAACGTCGGTCAGCATGGTCGGGATGTTAAACGCTCGGCGCGAAAATGAGAGTCTCCGGCGATGACGTTCGGCTCCGAGCGTTTTTCAAATTCTTGGGAACCGTCGGCGCGAGTGCCGTGTCTGACGGCTGTGCGCGGAACACCAGTCGGCACAAGGTTCTTGGTTGACGGCTCGAAAAAGCCTCTGATAGTCTGCCGCCGATTGGCCGATTGCGTGCCAAACTCCGGTTTGAATGGCGATGGATCGCACGGAACTCGAATTCACTTCACGACTTTGTGGCAGAACGCTCGCGCCACACAACGATCACCCCTGCTCAGCAACTCAAGGTGACTTCCAATGGCGGAAAATCAGTCCGTTTGGGGCATTGATATCGGTCAAGCTGGCCTCAAGGCGATTCGGCTGCGATATGCCGACGCGGCGAACCAAGTCATCGCCGTCGCGTTCGACTACATCCCCCACGCGAAGTTCCTCAGCCAGCCGG
>CAZILR010000468.1:3353-4994 GCA_964539995.1 uncultured Planctomyces sp. | reverse complement strand
CAAGCCGTTTCAACTCGGTTATGTCGTGAAATACGAACACCGCCCCTTCTACAATCCGATCCCGCAAACGACGTTGCAGTGGCGACGCTGAGCAAGCGGAGTAGTCCGGACGCCTACGTCCGGACATCGAACTGCCCGGACGTAGGCGTCCGGGCTACGGATGGCAAAAGCTACGGACTCGGCAACGGCACTTGATCGGGCGACATCAGATAGCCGATCAAATCGCGGACCTGATCCTCGGCCAGATTTTGAAACAGACCATCCGGCATCAGCGACAGAGTCGAGACCTTTTGCTCTTCGATGTCGGCCCGTTGAATCGTGACGCGGTCGGTTTGCGTTTGAACGGTCAACGTCTTCTCAGACTTTTCAACAACCACGCCGTTGATGACTCGGCCGTCTTTCATCTCGAAGACCGACATGCGGAAGTCGGCGGCCACCGTCGCGCTTGGATCGAGAATGTTCTCCAGCAGGTAATCGAGGTTTCGCCGATTGCCGCCGGTCAGGTCCGGGCCGGCGGATTTGCCGCTGCCGAACAAGACGTGGCAATTCCCACAACTCTTGGCGAACAACGCTCGGCCTTCGCCGAGCTTCGCCGTCTTCAAGCGATCGGCCGTCAGCGATGTCTTCCACTTGGCGGTGAGTTGCTGTTTCTCGGCACTGCTTGACCGGACCTCGCCCCAAACTTTCGTGAGTTGCTTCGTCAATTCGTCATCACCGAAGCTCAGAATCTGCCGAGCGTGAAACGCGGAGATTTCTCGACGCGAAATCTGTTCGGCGGCAACAGCGTTCAGCAGCTCTTTCGCGGAGTTGGGTCGCGAGACGAGCGTGCTGATCGCGATCAACTTCCCTTCCGGCGTGAGCCGCACGAAGCGGTCGAGCACTCGCTTCGGCGTCTCGGCGTGATCGACCGTCGCCAGTCCGCGAATCGCCTCGACGATCAACTCCCGATCGTCGAGCAGCTTGTGCAACAACGCTACCAACCCCTCCGGCTTCGCGGTCACGAGCGTCCGCAGTGCCTGCTGCCGAGCCGACACGTCCGCGCCGCCGTTCGTGACCAACGCCTTGAGTTCATCCATTGCCCGACCATCGCCGAACACGACCGACAACTCGCGAGCCATCGTCTTGAGTTCGTTCGAGTCACTCTTCATCGCCAACTCGGCAACGGCGGCCCAGCCCTTCGGCTGCGAGACTTTCGTCCAACCGCTCATCGCCTCGGACATGCCGTGCAGGATATCGGATCGCAGATGCTCGTCTTTCGTCTTCGCCGCTACGGCCAGCAATTTCTCAATCGCTTCCGGCTGCCGATCCATTTCGAGCGTCAGCCTTCGCGCGACGTACTGCCGGACTCGCTCGATCTTCGTTCGCTCGACGAACTGCACCGCGCGAGTCGTCTCACGCGGCACGGCCGGTTCGATGCCGTACCAGATCATCAACGGCAGCATGTTGTCGTCCTGGAACTTGTCGCTGCTCGCCAGCGATTCGGCGATGTCCCAGCGATCCGACAACGGCATCCGATTCAAGGCCGAAGCCAGATAAAGCTGCACCAGTCCCGACGACTCCTTCGCCGCCAACTGCTTCAGCGCGGCCGTGACCTTGGCCGCGTCTGCCGCATCCTTCGCGACGAAGTCCTCGTCCGCCAGC
>CAZILR010000468.1:1535-3343 GCA_964539995.1 uncultured Planctomyces sp. | reverse complement strand
TCGCACGGCCCACTTGCGCACATGCTCGTCTTTGTCGCCGAGTTGCTTCACCAGCCAACCGTCGTCGAGCGCGTCCATCGACCACAAACACCACATGGCCCGCAGTCGCAGAACTGAGTTTGGTAGCGGGTTGGGGAAGGAGGTAGGCGCATCGGGGCCACTGATTCGGTCCTCGAATCGTTGGAACAAATCTTCTCTCGCGGCAGTCATGTCTCGGCCTTCAGCAGCCCGTTCCTGCAAAAGCCGGCGCGTCTGACGAACGAGCCAATCGTCTGAGTGCCATTGGCTCGCGGTCAACTGCTTGTCTTCCCAAACGGAATAATCAAACGTCGCGGACTTTGATTTCTTGCCGTAGGAAATTTTGTAAATCCGTCCCGACGTTCGATGCACACCATCGTTTTCGTGGCACTCACCGATGTCGGACCAGTCGGCAAGGTAGACTGCTCCGAAACGACCACCGATCAAATCAATCGCGCGGAACCACGGATCGCCGACGAAGAGGAAATCGGGGTCGTGCTTCCCCGTGTAGCCGGCGAGATACCGCTCCAGCCGATCGACGTTCAGTCGGCGGCCATGCAGATTCACGGTGAAGGCTTTGCCATGATATTGCTTCGGCCAAGTTCCCCCTTTGTAGATCATCAACCCAGAGTGCGCGTGGCCGCCGCCGGCCGCTGAGGTCGTGTCGGTCACACCCAGCTTGCGGATGTCGCTCCAGGCTTCTTTCGTGTCCCAGTGGAAATGGTCGGCGGTTTGCTCGATGACGCCGAACAGGTACGGGTTGAAGTGCGTGCCGTACATGCGGCGGTAATGCGCGTTCGGGACGACGTGCCACAGATGGCCGATGACCGTGTTGATCAGAAACATCTCGCCATGCTGGTCGAAGTCGAAACCCCAGGGGTTCGTCGTGCCGTGAGCAACCGCCTCGAAGACTTTCTTGGTTGGGTGGTATCGCCAAACACCGCAGTTGATCTTCGTTCGTTGCGATTCGCTCGCTCCCGGTGCTCCGACGACGGACGTCGCGAGGATGCCGTGCCGGCCGTAGAGCCAGCCGTCCGGACCCCACTTCAGGCCGTTGACGATGTTGTGCCGCACGGCGTTCCCGTCCCAACCATCGAGCAACACAATCGGCGGCCCATCCGGTTTGTCGTCGCGGTCCTTGTCCGGGAAGAACAACAAGTTCGGAGCGGCCAACGCCCACACGCCGCCGAAGCCGACTTCAACGCTCGTCAGCTTGTCGAGCCCGCTGGCGAAGACCGTCCGTTTGTCCGACTTGCCGTCGCCGTCCGAGTCTTCCAGGACGACGATCCGATCTTTTTGCGTCGCATCGAAGTTCACTTTGCTCTCGGCGTAGGTGTAGCACTCGGCAACCCACAGCCGGCCGCGTTCGTCGGTCGTGATCGAAATCGGCTGCTGCACGTCCGGTTCGTGCGCGAACAGCTCGACGCGAAAGCCCTCCGGCACTTTCATCTGAGCGAGAGCTTCCTGCGGAGTCAGCAGAGGGGTCGTGATCTCCTGCGTGTTCTTCGGAGCGGGGATCTCGTCACCACGTCCGACCGAACTCATTCCCAACAACACGACTGCGGCACACACCACGCTTCTGCTGACGCCCATCCTCAAACTCCTTCGCCAAATGATCTCAGGAAACCAAACTCTGAAGCGGCGAATTGAATCGTCTCGCTCATTCTGAGGAAAGTCCGCAGCGGTAGGGTGGGTCGTGTAATCGCGCCCCACCCAACAAAACCCCCGGTGTGGTGGGGGTCGGTGACTCCGCCCCCCGCCACACCACTTGCGCGCATCCTGGTCGTTGC
>CAZILR010000468.1:0-1525 GCA_964539995.1 uncultured Planctomyces sp. | reverse complement strand
AGACCCACCAATCAATCGACCATTTGTGGTGGGTCTCGATGACTCGACCCACCCTACAGCGACATCTCGCTTGGTTCGACAAATTGGCCGACGTCCTGATTCGAGCGTCTTCGCCAGATGAATCCATCGAGGACGTAGTGCGTGATCTGCGGCACCGCCAGCAGCGGCACGAGAATTTGATCCCAGTCGCCGATATTCCACGCGGGACCGAACAGCCAAGATCGGTCGTGCCAGACACCGCAGTCCCAGAGAAGCTCCTCGGCATACGCCAACAGCCACAGCACGCCCACGAATCGCAGCCAACGCCATTTTGGTCGGCTCTCGACGGCAGCCGCTGACGGATCGGCAGGGCGAGCCGGCCGGAACCACGCGACCAAGACCATGTACGGCACGCCGTGCGTGATCACGTTCGTCACGGTGAAGGCATAGTCGGAGTTCAACCCCACGATGCCGACGTACCAGCACAGGGCCGTTGTCGCGACCACGAGGTCTTTGCCTGGATGGAATTGTCGCTGCCAGATCGCTCGGTACGCCGAGCGTGCGGCGTACAGAGCCAACGAGGCCCAATAAATCGGGGCCAGGATTCGTTCGGCGAGCACCGGCACCGCGACGAAATCCGACGACACGAACCACGAGAAGCGGCGCGAGTGCGAATGCCAGAAGACGAGCGGATAAATCGTCGCCAGATAAATTGCCGCCGAGTCGATTGCTCGGCCGAGTCCGTCCCGTTCGCCGGCTTTGGCTCGGTACAACGCGACCCAGCCGTATTGCTGGCGGACAAAATGAAAGACGGCGACGTAGGCCAGTGTCCGCCAAAACAAACGCGAGCCTTCCGAATACAACGCCGCCCCGATCACGAACGCCAACAACGGCACGAGCCAATATAGCCACGCTCGCCGCCGCAGTTCCGCACGATCGAAGTACACGCGGAACCCGGTCGCGTAAACGTGAGCCACATCAATCAACAACACCGACGCAACCCACAACCAATCCGGCGTGTCTTGTTCCAGCCAACCCCGTGACCAGCCGACGGCGACGAGCAGCAACGCCGCAGCCGCGCTGCCGCCAAATGCCAGCAGATCGGTCTTCGCGGAGAACAGCCAGGGTTGGGGCATGATTCGGAACTACCTAATGACGAAGTACCCAATGACGAAAGAATGACGAAACTCGAATGACGAAGGAATGAATGACGCCCTGGTCGAGTCGTGCTCCGTTTCGTCATTCGAGCTTCTTTCGTCATTGGGTATTTCGTCATTCGTCATTTTGTCGCAAGCACTTCGTCGGCGGCTCGCAAGCCGTGATCGAAAGCTTCCTCGAAGAGCGCGATACCGCTGAGGTCGGTGTTGGCAAAATGGATTCGGCCATCAGGCTCCATCGCCTCGCGACGCTCGCGGCTGGTGATGAAACCTGGACGCGGTCGGATCATCGCGTGTCCCCAGCGGAAGACATCCAGCCGAGTCACCAGCGAACGAATTTCCGGATGCGGGCGTTCGAGGTCCGTGAGCACGACCTCGGCCAAGTCCGA
>CAZILR010000467.1:0-4994 GCA_964539995.1 uncultured Planctomyces sp. | reverse complement strand
CGAGGATTCCTCGCCGCCGGTTTTGCCGCAGGATTGTTGACCAATTTGGAGGCTCATGTGACTGCTGCTGACGGAATTGATCCGACGAAATTGACCAAATCCAACGTGCCAACACCGGCCTTGCTTCTGGACCTCGACCTGTTCGAGTCCAACGTGGCGAAGATGGCCGAGCACTGCCGGAAGTCTGGGCGAGGTTTTCGACCGCACGCGAAGACGCACAAATGCCCGGAGATCGCGAAGCGGCAGATAGCGGCCGGAGCGCTCGGCATCTGCGCGGCGACGGTGCCCGAAGCCGAGGCATTGGTTGCGGCCGGCATCACCGGAGTGCTGCTGACGTCGCCGATCGTCGAGCCAGCCAAAATCGCCCGCATGATCGCGCTGATTCAGCGAGAGAAGACGACAATGCTGTCGGTCGGACATCCGCGCGAAGTGGAATTGCTGGCCGAGGCCGCCGGCGCTGCGGGAGTCGATGTGGATGTGCTCGTCGATGTCGATATCGGCGACCGCCGCACCGGAATTCTGCCCGGACAGCCAGCGGTCGAGTTGGCTCAGCTCATCGCCAAGCACAAGCGGCTGCGCATTCGCGGAGTGCAGTCGTATGCCGGACACGCCTCGCACGTCGTCGGCTGGGAGGCTCGCGAGAAGACCTCGCGCGAGGCGATGGGCAAATCGGTCGAGACGCGAGCGTTGCTCAACAAGGCCGGCTTCGACGCGGCGATCCTCTCCGGCGGCAGCACCGGAACGTACAACATCGACAGCACGATCGACGGCGTGACCGAGCTGCAAGTCGGCTCGTACGTTTTCATGGACATCGACTATCGCCGCATCGGCGGCAAGACCAGCGGCGAGAATTACTCCGACTTCCAACACAGCCTGACCGTGCTGGCGACCGTCGTGAACGCGACGCATCCCGACCGCGTCTCGGTCGATGCCGGCACAAAGGCACTCGACACAACGACGAATTGGAAGCCGGAAGCGAAGGCTTGGCCGGGGTTGACCTACAACCGAGGCGGCGACGAGTTCGGAATTCTGACGCTCGAACCGGGCGCAAAGCTGCCGCACATCGGTGATCGGATCGAATTCATCGTCCCGCACTGCGATCCGAACGTGAATCTCTACGACCGCATCTATGCCACGCGCGGCGACAAGTTCGAAGCCATCTGGCCGATCGCCGCGCGGCGAGGTTGACGCGGAGGAGGGGCACTCTTGCCCGTCCCGCTTTTTCTCAAACTCGGACAGGCAAGAGTGCCCATCCTTCATCATGCCACTGCAAACCCACGAGATCGTTGGACAACAACCTGGCCCGCACTTGCTAATCACTGGCGGGGTCCACGGCGACGAATTCGAGCCGATGGAGGCCATCCGTCGGCTGATGGCGGAGATTGATCCGCTGTCGTTGCGTGGCAAGCTGACACTCGTGCCGTGCGTGAATGAGCCGGCGTTTCGACGCGGACATCGGACAGGCGATGACGGCTTGGATTTGGCTCGGACATGCCCCGGCCGCGCGGACGGCAGCATCACGGAGCAGATCGCCTTCGAGTTATCACGACTGATTCGGTCGTCGGATTTTTACATCGACCTGCACACCGGCGGGACTCGGCTGATGGTTTCTCTGCTGGCGGGCTACACGCTGCATCGCAACGCGAATGTCCTGGCCGTTCAGCGGCGGATGGCTCGCGCGTTTGGATTGCCGATCGTGTGGGGAACCGATCCGAATCTCGAAGGCCGTTCGTTGTCGGTTGCTCGCGATGCGAACGTGCCGGCGATTTACTGCGAGTACCTCGGTGGTGCTCGCTGCGATCCGGCCGGCGTCGAGGCGTATGTGACCGGCTGTCGCAACGTGATGATCGAACTCGGACTGCTCGTCGGCCAAGTGACACTCACGGTCGAACCGTTGGTCGTCGAAGACCACCGGCCTAGCGCCGGGCACATGCAAGTCAATCACCCGTCCCCGGCCGACGGCTACTTTCAACCGGTCGTCACGCTTGGCCAGCGAGTGCAAACCGGCGAACTCCTTGGCACCGTCTGTGACCCGCTCGGCCAGACTGTCTCACGCATCGAGTCTCGCTACACTGGCCTCGTCATCGTGCTGCACACTTTCCCGACGGTCTCCGCGAATGACGGTGTTGCCGTCGTGATGGAATGCCCTCTGAACGCCTAACTCAAACTCAATCGATCACACCATGCGAAACAGCCGAATCAAAGCCAAGCTGGCTCAGAATCAACCAGTCCTGCTCACCACGCTGCATTATCCCGACGAGACGATTTACGAAATGACGAGCCTGATGGGGTTCGACGGGATTTGGCTGGACCTGGAGCATCATCATCACAGCGTGGCGACGGCCGAGCGGTTGTTGCGGGCGGCTCGCGTGGGGACGTCGGACGTCATGGTCCGGCCAGCCAAAGGGGAGTTCATGCGGATGAGCCGCATCCTCGAATGCGGAGCGACTGGGATCATGTACCCGCGCTGCGACAACGCGGCCGAGGCTCGCGAGGTGGTCCGTTGGGCGAAGTTCGCTCCACAAGGCCAGCGCGGCATCGACGCCGCCAACGCCGACAACCCGTACTGCATGACGCCGCTCGTCGATTACCTCAAAGCGGCCAACGAGCAGACCTTCCTCGTCATTCAGATCGAAGACCCCAGCGCCCTCGCTCAAGTCGATGAGATCGCGGCGGTCCCCGGCGTGGACATCATCTTCTTCGGCCCCGGCGACTTCAGCATCCTCAGCGGTATCCCCGGCCAGATGAATCACGAACTGATCAAAGACGCGATGCGCAAGGTCGCCGCCGCCGTGAAAAAGCACGGCAAGAATTGGGGCATGCCGATCTTCAACACCGATCACGCCAAAGAAGTCCTCGACCTCGGCGGCCGATTCCTCTGCCACAGCGCCGACATTCTGATCCTGAAAAACGGTCTCGAAGCGATCCAAAAGAATTTCGCTCCACTTGGCGTGTCGTTTGAGCGACGAGCTTGAGTCGCATTCCGTACCGCGACCGTGAGGGAGCGGTTTGCGAGTCATCCAATTGGCCGTTCCCTCACGGTCGCGGTACGGACTCACTGATGACCTCACCCAAACACAAACTGCTGATCGTCGGAGTCGGCTCGATCGGCGAGCGGCACTTGCGATGTTTTCTGGCGACGGGGCGAGCGGATGCCGTGTTCGTCGAGATCAACGACTCGCTGCGACAGACGATTGCCGAGCGATACGGTGTTCCCGGATTCAAGTCGCTGGAGGAGGCACTCGCGACGAACCCGACGGCAGCGGTTGTCTGCGTTCCCGCGCATCTGCACATCTCGATTTCCACCACGCTTGCCGAAAGAGGCTTGCACCTCTTGATCGAAAAACCGTTGAGCACTTCGCTCGACGGCATCGACCGGCTGCAAGCGATTGTCGCCGAGAAGCGGCTGATGGTCGGCGTGGCCTACGTTTATCGTAGTCATCCGCTGCTGACGGCTATGCGAGCGGCCATTCAAGACGGAAAACTCGGGCGACCTGTTGAATTGACCGCAGTCAGTGGCCAACACTTCCCGACCTATCGTCCCGCCTATCGCGACATCTATTACAAAGACCGTGCGACCGGTGGCGGAGCGATTCAGGATGCGCTCACGCACGTCCTTAATGCTGGCGAATGGCTGCTTGGTCCCGTGGAGCGGCTGGTTGCGGACGCCGCTCATCAAGTGCTCGACGGCGTCACGGTCGAGGACACCGTGCATCTGCTGGCTCGGCACGGAAGCGTGATGGCCAGCTACAGTCTCAATCAGCATCAAGCGCCGAACGAGTTCACGCTGACCGTCATTTGCGAGCGCGGCGCGATCCGCTGGGAGTCGCACGAAAATCGCCTGCGAACCATGCTTGCCCCGTCCAGCGCGTGGCACGATGAGACGATCGCCCCACTGGAACGTGATACGCTTTTCGTGAGGCAAGCCGATCAGTTCTTAACCTCAATCAAAGGTTCGTTGCCTACGATGTGCTCGATTGAGGAAGGCTTGCAAACCCTGCGAGTTAACCTCGCCGCGTTGGCCAGTGCCGATGGCGGCGGTTGGCAGACGATTCGCCCTGCGTCGTCGTGACGAAGGGCCATCTCCGAGGAACTGAGCCATGACACTTCTTCTTGTCTGGGGAGTTCCGATCCTGTCGATCTTGGTGGCCTTGTTGTGGCCGATCCTCCAGCAAGAGACTCGCCTCGCTCAGAATGTTCGAGACCTGCTGCTTTTCGGCATTCCGACGATCATCGTTGGCGGCGCGTTGATTTTGCCTGCCATTCAATCGGGTGGAGATCGGCCTCGAAAATCTCATTGCAAGAACTGCCTCAAGCAAATCGGACTCGCACTCCACAACTACCATGAGGCTCATCGCAGCTTTCCACCGGCTTATCTCCGTGGGCCGGATGGGAAGCGTTGGCACAGTTGGCGAACATTGATTCTGCCGTACATGGATCAGCAAAAGCTCTACAAGCAGTACCGCTTTGACGAACCGTGGGACGGCGAGAACAACCGCAAGCTGTTGACCCAGTATTATTACCCCCTTTGTCAGTGCCCACATGACCCGTCCAGCAACAAGCGGCGCGACCTGACGCATTTCGTGGCGGTCACCGGTCTGCAAGCCGCATGGCTGGGGGAAAAAGCGATTAAGCATCAAGACATCAAAGATGGCACCGCGAATACCGTCATGGTCGCCGAGGTAAGCACACCAGTCCCGTGGTTTGCTCCAGTCGATTTGAGCTTCGAGGACGCCACACTGCTCTGGGGCGAAAGCTCAATTCCGCCGAGCCATCACCCGGAAGGGCGTCATGTCTTGATGGCTGACGGCACAGTGCGATTTGTGACTGCGGCCGGCGAACACAAAGTCAACAAAGAAGAATGGGAGGCCATGCTGACTCGGAACGGCAAGGAGACCGTGAAATTGCCCTGATCTCGGCGTAGTTCCGGTTACGCGAGGATTTCTTTCACGACGTGCCCGAAGACGTCGGTCAGCCGCATGTCTCGGCCGCTG
>CAZILR010000466.1:0-4996 GCA_964539995.1 uncultured Planctomyces sp. | reverse complement strand
GCGGCCAGGTCGTCAGCCAGAAGGTTGAGAAGTACGAACGCGCCGAACTGGCGAACCTCGACAAGCTCAAGAGCGGCGATCTGGTTGAAGTCGAATTGGAGATCGACAGCAAGAACGACTACGAGTACCTGCTGTTTGAAGACCCGAAGGCCAGCGGCTTCGAGCCGGTCGAAGTCCGCAGCGGCTACAACGGCAACGAAATGCACGCCTACGTCGAATTCCGTGACGAGCGCGTCGCGTTCTTCGTTCGAGCCTTAGCCCGCGGCCAACACAGCCTCTCATACCGCCTGCGAGCCGAAATCCCCGGCAAGTTCAGCGCGCTGCCGACGAAGGCTTCCGCGATGTACGCACCAGAACTCAAAGCGAACTCCGACGAGATCAAGCTGGCGATTGAAGACTGAGCAGAGAC
Organism: uncultured Planctomyces sp.; assembly: GCA_964539995.1. Classification (GTDB taxonomy): domain Bacteria; phylum Planctomycetota; class Planctomycetia; order Planctomycetales; family Planctomycetaceae; genus SXKJ01. The sequence continues at coordinate 4,587 of CAZILR010000466.1, read as the reverse complement.
TGCGATTGTTCCGTTCGACCGCGCGTTGGTAGAGTCCCTCGCGTCATCTTGGCGAGGAGCAATCATGGTTCAAACGGTCGAGGCGATTCTGGAGTTGGACGGCAGCGTGCGGTTGCTTGAACCGGTTCGTACGGCGACGCCTAGGCGGGCCTTGGTGATGATCTTGCAGGAATCCCCGGAAGCATTGCCGAGCGAAACGGCGATCCTGACTGAGTCCGCCTTGGCCGACTGGAACCGAACAGAAGAGGACGTGGCATGGGCGCACCTGCCGTCGGCGAAGTCGTCGTAGTGCCATTTCCTTTTTCAGCAGATCGAAAGGCCGATGCGGTCGCGTTGCTGCAATCGTGGATCGACGCAGACGACGTAGAAGTGGCCGAGCAGAAGGCGACAGGCGACTTCCTGATTCAAGCGCTCGATGGGCACCGGCTTTCGGGTCGCAAACTCTTTCCGCCCGAATTGAAGGGCGTGACGTGGTGAGTCCAGGGTCTTGCTCGACGCTTGAAGACTGACCGCTGAGTCCGATCCTTCGTGCCCTTCGTTGGCTTCTGTTCAAAATGCTTTTGGAACAGAAGGCAACAAAGGAAACGAAGAGAAGCAAAACAATTCGGCCCGTAAATGGTCGCGAAAAGATCGTCGGACGTCATTTCCATCCGATGTCACGGCAAGTTTCTCCATCACCCCAGTCCTCAAGAAGAATGTCCACCCACAACTCTCCGTCAATGAGCCTTTGAATTGCATCGTCAAGCTGCGACTTGGTTGGAAGCATTTTGTTCGAGCGGACCCTAAGAACCCTCCAGCCTGCTTCCCGAAAGAACTCGTCTCTTTTTTTGTCTCGCTCAGGGTCGGCACCGTGAATGAACCAAGAGTCGTACTCGATCGCGATTTGTATGTCTTCGACGCGTTTCACGACGTCGGGAGTGAAGCGTCCGACCTTCTCCTCGTTTAGCTTACCGCCAACCATCTCAGCCAACTTTCGTTGAGGCTTCGAAACGAACTTACCATTCACCATATCCAGGCACTCCGGACACCCACTTCCGCCGAGGATGTTGCTGTATGGCGCGGGCCATTGATACCCGCATTTTTGGCATTCCCAAAGAGTGTTGGTTCTGGTGTTGACCAATGTCTCTCCCACCCACTTGAACTCTCGATCTTGGGCGAGTGCATGGAAATCAGCTTCGGTCTTTGGACGTAACGGGGAACAGTTCGGGCATGGAAAGACCTTGGCAGCACTGATCGTGCTGAACGGGCTGAGCCATACATGATCGCACGTCGGACAACGCCAACGAGTATCTGACTTGGTACTCTTGACCATGTTGCCCAACCAAATGATTTCCTTTTGGTTCGCAAGCGCAATGTACTCCGCCGACTTTCTCCGCTTTGCGGCGGCTGACCTCTCAAATCCACAAATTGGACAACCTGAACGTGCTGATTGGAGGCTGTTGTATCTCGCCGGCCAGCGATGACCTTCTTGGCACTCCCACACCGTTTGGGCCAGAGCGGAGTTGACGAGAGGCCCGATCCAGCGGACTCCGCGAAGCTTGGCAAGTGCGTGATAGTCTTCCGGGCTGTGTCGCTGCTCCGCAGCATTCCTTTCAAGCACGCATTTCTTGCAGCTCATTCCCTGATTGATATTCCCATAGCTCCCAGCAATTTCATGGTTGTTCTGGCATCGCCAATTTGTGTTCAGCTTGGTGTTTTCGGGAAATGGTCCAAGCCAAACATACCCGCGTCTGATCGCAAGCTTTTCATAGTCAGCGGCGGTCTTCGGCTTTGGCATTTGCCGCGCCATTCGTGAAAAAGCACTTCAAGACACCGATGGGAGAACTCTCCTAGCGAATCGCAGGAGTGAGCGACGACTTTTTAATCGGAATCTCCGGGCAACTTCCGGCAGGTGATGAAGGTTGCGTGTGCAATTCAAATTCCTTCTGGATGACTTCAAAGAACCAATCGCCCGCTGTCGGCGCAACGACGACAGATTCAATTAGCGAGAGCAGATCAACTTGCAAATGAACTCCCTTCGGACAGTTCAATTTGTTGGCATCTGCTAACTCTGCCGCATACGGAACGACGAGTTCTGCACCGTCAATCAACATTCGGAACTCGCTCTCGTCACAAAACTCCGGGCGCTTCACAAGGAACGGAACAATTTCGACATCGTCCAGCACAGCATTGATGTCAGTGGTGTGAGGATCTTGATACGCGACATTTGCGAAGAAGACCAGCGGCGAAACTGCCGGTCGCTCCTGGACGAAAGCTAGTCCATGAATGCACGATCTTAAACGCCCAACGGTCGTGCGCACTGCCACGCATTCGTCCGCTGATCCTCCGTAGGCAGCCCACATCAGCGATGATTCGCCGTTCTTTCGATGCCAGCAACTTGCGAAGGTTCGGCGAACAACCAGCTTTCTGAAGTACTCCGAATACGTCGAAAACATTTTGAGAATTGAGAACTGCGGGTCACTCTCATCAGTTGTGTTCTTCGCATTTCGAAACCACTCATCCAGCCAACGAGCAGATTCATGGGGCAATGTTCCTTCCCAGTCGTCGCTGAAGCAGTTCGTTCGGGAAAAGTACAGCGAGGACGTCTTCAGCAGGTCGAGGAATTTGGCAAGCGAGAAATAATGCCAAACGACGTCATCGTCCTTGACCTCGAAGATTGAGAATGGTTTGTCAAAAACATTCGCTGTTGGTTTTGGATTCGTCATAGTTCGAAGTCCGTCAATCACACGAAAGGCGACGCTGGCGGCTCATGAGCAACGTCAGTTTCCGTGAAAGAGTTCTTTCTGCGTAACCGCGATTGCTGGCAACCTAAAAACCACATGAGGCGCGCGATCAGAACAATTCCGCGATTGGCTCGCCCGATTCGATGATTGGAACCGGGCGTTGTTGGCGGTCGCGGACGGTGGCGTGGTGGTCGAGGCCGACGGCGCGGTAGAGACTGGCGACGAGATCGCCGGGGCCGAGCGGGCGGTCTTTGGGTTCGGCTCCGTTGGAGACGGTCGAGCCGATGATTTGGCCGCCGCGAATGCCTCCGCCGGCGAGCACCGCCGAGGCAGCTCCGGGCCAGTGGCCTCGGCCGGCGTGTTGGTCGATGCGCGGGGCGCGGCCGAATTCGCCAAACGCGGCGACAAGCACTCGGTCGATCTGGCCGCGTTGCGTCAGGTCTTCGATCAGCGTCGTCAACGCTTGATCGTAAGGGGGCAGTCGCTTGCGCAGGTTCTTTTCGATGACGTAGTGGTCGTCCCACCAATCGACATCTTTTTCGTAGAGGTTGATGACGACGAACGTCACGCCCGCTTCAACCAGTCGCCGCGCGAGCAACGCCGATTGGCCGTAGGCGTGCCGGCCGTACTTGTCGCGCAGCTCGGTGGACTCTTGCGAGAGATCGAACGCCTGCCGCACGGTCGAGCCGCTGACGAGTTCGAGCGCTTGCCGCTGCACGTCGTCGAGATTGCGAAATGCCGGTTCGCGATCAAGTTGCCGCGCGAGGGAATCGAACTCGCGCATCAGGCCGCGACGTTCGTCGAGCCGCGACATCACGACATCGGCCGGCAGTTTGAATTCGGGAGGTCGATAGTTGCCGAGGCTCGGATCGCCACCGGCATCGAGCGCGGCGTGACGAGAACTCAAGAACGCTGGGCCTTCGTAGTAACCGGCATGACGGCGGTAGTCTTCGGGAATCGCGACGTAGGCCGGCATTCCGCTTTTGCGCGCACCGGCCAACGCGGAGATCACAGAACCTTGCGACGGATTCTGCTGCCCCATCTGCCGAGCGTTCAGCAGCGGCCAACCGGTTTGCAGCCAGTGTGTTCCGTCATCGTGAACCGCGAGGTTGTGTTTGATCGAACGGATGATGGCCAGCTTGTCGGCGATGCGCGCATGTCCTGGCATCAACTCGCAGACATCGAGACCGGGTTGATTGGTGGCGATCGGATTGAAGGGGCCGCGCACTTCGGCGGACATCGCGGGTTTCATGTCGTACATGTCGATGTGCGACGCACCGCCAGCTTGGAAGAGGAGAATGATCGCGGTGTCGTTGCGATCCGCCGTCGCCGCTTGAGCCTGTCGCGACTGCAACACGTTCGGCAGCGTCAGTCCCGCACCCAACGAACCGACACGCAGAAAACCGCGGCGGCTGATGCCATCACACAATCGAACCGGACGACCGACGATGTCGAGCATGGGCAGGCTCCCCGCGACCGAAGCGTTCTGAAAAAGCGGACAGCAGTGTTATCGACCGGCGCGAGAGAGGCAATTGAAATGTCGAATGACGAAGTACCTACTGACGAAAGAATGACGAAGCTCGAATGACGAATGGCCGCATTTGGGGTGTGGATTGAAACGATCATTCGTGCTTCGTCATTCGGACTTCTTTCGTCATTGGGTACTTCGGAATTCGTCATTCAGATTACTCCTGCACCAGCGCTCCGCCCTTCTTTTCCAGGTGGTTGTACCAGCGGTCCACGGCGGCTCGGCGTTGGCCGGGAGGGTTGATGGGGGAGTACTCGTGCTTCAGGCCGGTCAGCTTTTGAACGTGAAAGAAGGCGAGTTCGCGAATCGCCAACTGCTCGCTGTCGAGCCAGCCGA
>CAZILR010000465.1:0-4996 GCA_964539995.1 uncultured Planctomyces sp. | reverse complement strand
GGGGACATGCGCAGGCCGAGAAAATGATGATGCAGACGAAACTGTTTCAAATGGCGGAATCGCTGGGGGGCGTCGAATCGCTGATCGCTTATCCGGTCACGATGAGTCATGCCTCGATGACACCGGAGGCCCGACTGGCTGCGGGCATCAGCGAGCGGACGATTCGCCTTTCGGTGGGCATCGAAAATCCTGACGACTTGGTCGAGGATTTGCGGCAAGCGTTGGAAAGTGCCTAGCCATCAGGCTTGCCCAGGATGGCTACTTGTGGCTGTGGACTTGCCCCCGATAGAATCCAACCCCGACATTACAAATCAACACGCCAGGAGAATGCACCGTGCATGTGGAAATCACTTGCCGTCACGGGCACGTCAAAGACGACGTGCGGGCCTACATGGCCGAAAAGGTCGAAAAACTGCTGACTTACTTTGAGCGGATCACCGCGATCAACGTGACCATCAGCTTCGAGAACAGCCACGCCAAAGTGGAAATCCTCGTCGATGCCGAACACAAACATGACTTCGTGGCTCACGATGAGGACGATCAGGCTCAGATCGCGTTCGACCGCGCGTTGCACAAGATCGAGCAGCAGATTCACAAGTACAAAGAAAAAGTGCAGAATCATCACCGCCCTGCCTGAGTCGGCTGGTGAAGCGTGATTGTTTCCGCGGCTCGGCCGCGATTCCGTGAGGGAGCATTTTCGATTTTTGATTTTCGATTTTCGATTGGCTGAGCACCCCAGCGGTAGGTTTTGCGACAATCGAAAATCAAAAATCAAAATTCAAAAATCGAGAGGAGTGTCTTTCATGAAGTTGATGGACTTTGTCGTGCCCAACGCGATCGTGACCGATTTGCAGGTGACGAACAAAGAGGGCGCGATTCGCGGGTTAGTCAGTGCGCTCAAAGGTGCGGGAGTTGTGGCGGCGGACAGCGAAGAGGGAATCGTCGCGGCCATTCTGAAGCGAGAAGAACTCGGCTCGACCGGCATTGGAAATGGTGTGGCGGTGCCGCACACGAAACATGCGTCGGTTGGCAAGCTGGTGGCGGCCATCGCGTTGGTCAAGGACGGTGTGGACTTCCAAAGCCTGGACGGCGGACGAGTCAACATCTTGTTCCTGCTGGTCTCGCCACCCGATCGACCGGGAGACCATCTCCGAGGATTGGAGAATATCTCGCGGCATCTCCGGAATCAGAACTTCTGCAACTTTCTGAAACAGGCGAAGACCAGGGACGACGTGATCACGCTGCTGAATGAGGCAGACAACAATCAACTCGGCTGAGCTGTGGCGGAAAACCCTTCACGCCTTGGCACAAGCATCCTGGGACTTTTCGATGGACGGACAATCCGTCTCACGCACCGTCACCGTCCGGCTGGAACACGGCCTGCACTTGGTGCCGTGCTCGAAGCTGGTGAAGCTGGTGAACGGCTTCACTTGCGACGTGCGCCTGCGCAATGGCTCGAAATTGGCCGATGCCAAGAACATCTTCGATCTAATGGGCATGGCGGCCTTCGGCGATCAGCTCGAAGTCATCGCCTCTGGCGATGGAGCTGAGGTGGCGGTGAGCAAGATCGTGCAGTTGTTCGAGTCGGACTTCGCCGATTAAGCCGAGTTTCAGCGGCGGCACCGCCAAAACTGGCTTCTGTCGCGTTCGTCATCCGCCGTGTGCTGGCGTCGTCGAGGGATGCACAGTCAAATGGTGGCGGACTGTCGAGGATTCGCATGACGCGCGCCCGTCAGTCCACGCTGTGGACTAGCAAAGAGCCGTAGCCAGAAGCTGCCAGCTTGTGGCGATTCGGCAGGCAAGCTGGCAGCTTGCCGCTACGTTTGGAGTTCCTTGTCACCTCTTAGAAACTGTGAGTTTGCGTCCGTGGGCAACATGTTGGTCAAACGCGGAATTGCGGTATCGCCAGGAGTGGCGATCGGGCCAGCGGTGTTGTTTGGGGCCGAGGACTTCAAAGTCCAGCGGCATTACACCAGCAAGTCCGAGATCGACGCCGAGATCGCGAGATTTCACGAGGCGCTCGACGCAGTCTGCACCGACATCGAGGAAAATCAGCGAGTCACGAACGAGCGGCTGGGTGGCGAGCTGGGAGCGATTTTCGGAGCACATCTCTTGATGGCCCGATCGCCGGAACTGATCCGCGAGATCGAGCGGCTGGTTCGCGAGGAAATCAATACGCCAGAGCGAGCCGCCGACATCGTCCTCAACAAGTACGCGAAGCTCTTTTCGGATCTCGGCAGCCGATATCACGCCGAGCGGGCCCAGGACATCTACGACTTGAAGAACCGCTTGCTGCGGCAGTTGCTCGGCAAGCGACGTCAGGAGTTGTCCGATCTCACCGAGAAATCGGTCATCCTCGCGCACAACCTGACCCCCAGCGAGACGGCGAATCTCAAAAAGGAACTCGTGCTGGGTTTCGCGACCGAAGTCGGCGGTCCGACGAGCCACACGGCGATCCTGGCGGGCGCGCTCGAATTGCCGGCGGTCGTCGGCGTTGGCGACTTCTTGTCCGAAGTCAACAGCGGCGACATCATCATCATCGACGGCGATCGGGGCGAGGTCATCATCAACCCCGTCGAGTCGGTCATCGCCGAACGTCAGGAAGCTCAGCGAAAAAGCAATGCGAATTACGCGGCTCTGGAATGCGAGCGCACGGCCGAGCCGATCACCGCCGACGGCGAACGCATCCAACTGCTCGGCAACATCGAATTCCCGACCGAAACAGGGCACTGCCTCGAACGTGGTGCCGACGGGATCGGCCTGTATCGCACCGAATTCCTGTATCTCGGCCGCGATGTCGAACCGTCCGAGCAGGATCACTACGAGGCCTATTGCCGAGTCATCGACGATCTTGGCGGTCGCGAGTGCGTCATCCGCACGCTGGATCTCGGTGCCGACAAAATTCCGACTTCAAACGGAATCTTCGCGGAAGTCCCGAATCCGGCGCTGGGTCTGCGCAGCATTCGACTGAGCTTACAGTACATCGAAAGCTTCAAAACGCAGCTTCGAGCGATTCTGCGTGCGGCCGCGAATGCCCCGGCTGGCAGCGTGAAAATCATGTTTCCGATGATTTCCTCGCTGTACGAGTTCCGGCAGGCGAAAATGATCGTCCGTGACGTGATGGATGATCTCGAAGAGGCCGGTGCCCCATTCCAGCGCGACGTTCCGCTGGGAATGATGGTCGAGGTTCCGTCGGCCGCGATTCTTGCGGACCAGTTCGCGGCCGAGGTAGATTTCTTCTCCATTGGCACGAACGACCTAATCCAATACACCCTCGCTGTGGACCGCGGCGATCCGGCCGTCTCCAGCCAGTACCGCACCGGCGACCCCGCGATCCTGCGCATGATCCGCATGGTTGTGGACGCCGGCGACAAGTATGACCGCAAAGTTCCCGTGACGGTTTGCGGTCAGATGAGTTCCGATCCGAAGTTTCTCCCGCTACTGATCGGCTTGGGGATTCGACGGATCAGCGTCACGCCACATTCGATTCCCGAACTGAAAGCCGTCATCCGACGGCTGACGATTCCGAAAGCCAAGGACATCGCGACTCACGCCGAATGGCTCGGCTTGTCTCGCGGAGTCGATAACTACCTGCAAGGCGAACTGTCGAAAATTTGCCCGCAGCTTGGCCAATGATTTTTGTCGGTTAGGCTCTCCTGCCTGACCCCACCAACACCGAACACTGTTTCTCAAATGAACGTGGACGAGCACGACTGCCCGTCCTACGACTGGATTCACCAGGGTGCGTGCTCGTTCTCAAGGCGTCTGTGTTTCGCTGAGACTGGCCGAGGCTGACAAGCTTGCGGCCATGATGGCTCCCGGAGTCTCGACTTCCTGTCCCGCGTTTGGACGCGGCGGAAGCGGACTGATCCGCGAGTTTTCGTCATCGTCTCTCAACAATCCGCCGTGCTCAACTTTGCCGACCCTGCTCGCTGGCCTGCCCCGTTCGAGTAACCGCCGAACGCCGCCGCCAGATTGCCGCACATCGCTCGCCGTTTCCACCGCCTCGCGCGTCGCTCGCGCGAGCGATCCGCGACGAGCCAGCCCAGACACTGACGGACACGCTCGTCCGTCTCCGGCATTCGAGCAGGTCGTCACATTTCGCACAGCCACATCGCCAACGAACGCAACGAGCCGCACCCGCAGAACTCAAAGGGTGCTCCATGAAGAAGGAAATGCTCGTCAACGTCCTGCAACCGGAAGAAAGCCGCATTGCCATCATTGAGGATGGCGTGCTGGAAGAGCTGTACGTCGAACGCAACAGCGTCGAGAGTTTCGCCGGCAACATCTACAAAGGCCGAGTCGTCAACATCGAGCCGAGTATTCAGGCCGCTTTCGTCGATTTCGGCGTCGGCCGCAACGGCTTTCTCCACGTCAGCGACGTTGAATACCAGTACTACAAACACCTCGTCCCCGAGCGTGAAGAAGAGGGCAACGGCCGTGGCCGGCGTCCTTTCAACGAGCGCAGCGTCCGCAACAAACCGCCGATTCAGAACATCTTCAAACGCGGCAGCGAAGTGCTGGTGCAGGTCATCAAGGAAGGCATCGGCACGAAGGGGCCAACGCTTTCGACCTACATCAGCATCCCCGGCCGCTACCTCGTGCTGATGCCTGGCCTCGCAAGAGTCGGCGTCAGCCGCAAAATCGAAGACGACGACAGCCGCCGCCGCATGCGGAAGATTCTCAACACACTGCAACCGCCGCCCGGTCTCGGTTTCATCATCCGCACCGCCGGTCTCGAACGAGACGCTGCCGATCTGCAGCGTGATCTCGATTACCTCGTCCGATTGTGGAAGGTGCTCGTCCGCCGAGTCCAAAAATATCACTCGCCGATCAGCATCTACGAAGACAGCGACTTGATGATCCGCACGATGCGCGACATCTACCGCGACGACGTCGAGTCCGTCTGGATCGACGAGCCAAAAACATTCGAGCGTGCCCGCGAGTTCATGACCGTGATCTCGCCCGACCACGCCGACCGCGTGAAGCTGTACAC
>CAZILR010000464.1:0-5000 GCA_964539995.1 uncultured Planctomyces sp. | reverse complement strand
CGATCGTCTTGAGCGTCAGCTTGTAGGCGCTGATAAGGATGATCGCGATGACGCTCGCGCCGACGCCGTAGAACACCGACTGCATCCACGTCAGCCCACCGTAAGCCTGATACGCCCAGCCGAGTGCCAAGACCATCAAGAACGACGGCAGCACAAAGCCGACACCAACCAGCGTCGCGCCGAGCACTCCGTAATGCACATACCCCAGATAGATCGCGAGCTGCGCCGCCAACGGCCCTGGCATCAATTGGGCGAGCGTTATCCCTTCTTTGTAGTCCGCCTCGGTGATCCATTTTCGCTGCTCGACCAGATCGCGGTGCATGTACCCGACCAGCGCGACGGGACCACCGAACCCCAACGTCCCCAACCGCAAGGCATACGCCGTGATCTGCCACAACGAGTATGTCGGGCCGATCGCGGTTTGTTCGGAAGGTGCTGATCCGTCAGTCGCATTTGTCATTGAGTGGTTCCATGTTTGGGCGGTGGCACGCTGGATTTCACGTCACGTTGAGGCCCTTGAAGCCCAAGTTAATCGAGCTGAGCCAGACATTACATCTTGTTTACGCTTTGGGGACTCGCATTGGCGCGTCGGACGGCTTTGCCTACGAATCCGACCCTTCCCCACCGGTCTCCACTTTTGTGTGAGACGAACCCACTCCAGTCTCCCTCCTCGCCTCTCCGCGTTCTTACCTTCCGAGGTGCCCGATGTCCTTGCGCTACTCTGGGTGTGTCGCAATCTTTGTGATTGCATTGATCGTTGGTTCGATCCCCACGACAGCGTTCGCGCAAGCGGAGTCGTTTGGAAGTCTCCATGACAATGCCGGAGTGAATGCTCCGCTGAACCGCGACGTGATCGTTGCTCAATCGGATACGGTCGCGGCCAACAACGAGCTGTTCATTCCGCCGGTCGCGTCCGCCGAGATTCCGCTGGAGCAGCAACTCCAGATGCTCAAGCAAGAATTCTCGGCGCTGAAGGACGGGCTGTCGAAGCCCAAGTTTCCGACCGTCGAAGTGCATGGCGTGTTTCAAGTGGACTCCGGCTGGTTTCATCAGTCAGACAACAACATCGCGACGATCAACGATCTGGATGGAGCTGGCAACGGCAACATTCGTGACGGGGCTGATTTTCGCCGAGTCCGGTTGTCGGCCAACGGAGCCGTGCTGCCGAACATGAATTATTTCTTGCAGATGGACTTCGCCGCTTTCGGCCGGCCGACGTTTACCGATGTCTGGATGGAGTTCACCAAAGTCCCCGTGCTCGGCAACGTCCGAGTTGGTCAGTGGAAGCAACCGTTCTCTTTGGAAGTGGTTTCCAGCTTTCGTTACACGACCTTCCCCGAACGGTCGGTGTTGTTTCAGGCGTTCACACCGTTCCGACACATCGGCGTCGGCTTCTGGAATTACTCGGAAGACGAACGGATGACCTGGGCTGCGTCGGTTTATCGACCAGGTCAGGATCAATTCGGCGGGTCGCTGGCGGATGTTGGTGGGTATGCCGGAGTCGGTCGCATTACGGCGCTGCCGTGGTGGGAGAACAACGGGGCCGACTATCTGCATCTCGGTGCGGCCTACAACTACGTTGATCCGAAAGACCACTTAGCGAGATTCCGGACAATCCCCGAATACTTCGTCGGTGAACACATTGGCACAGCGACGTCCGGGACATCGAACTTCAAACTTCCCGGCGACTTGAACGGAACACCGTTCTTCGTAGACACGGGCGTGAAAGGAGTCGAGCACTATCACCTCATCGGCTCAGAGCTGTTGTGGGTCAACGGCCCACTGTCGGTGCAGTCCGAAGCGATGTGGCTGTTCGGACAACGCACGACCGGCCAGAGCATGTACTTCCCCGGCGCGTACGCTCAGGTTGGTTACTTCTTGACGGGCGAGCATCGGCCCTACAACCGCAAGCAAGGAGCCATCGACCGCATTCAAGTGCTGCGTCCGTTTGGCAACTATCGCGGTGACGATTGCGAATGGGGCTGGGGCGGTTGGGAAGTCGCGGCCCGGTACTCGTACATCGACCTCAACAGCAAAGACATCACCGGCGGCCGGCTGAAAGACATGACCATCGGTCTGAACTGGTACGTCAACAACTTCAGCAAGATCCAGTTCAACTACATCCGCGCGTTCCTGGACAACAAGGTCCACGGCGACAGCACCGCCGACATCTTTGGCCTGCGTGCTCAATTGGATTTCTGACGCGGAATGAACTCGCCCAACATGCTGCGATTCGGCGAGCCGGGCGGCGTCAGCCCCCGGACGTTGCGGCTTGCGTCATCGAAGTCCGGGGGCTGACGCCCACCCGGCTCGCCTGCGCAATTCGGTTTAGAAATCGTGGGCCAGTCTCATGCCGAAGCCGTGGATCAGGCCGTCGTTGACGTTGGCTACGCTTGGAGTGACGGTGTTGAAGTCGCGCACGGTGGCCACATAGTTGCATTGAATCTTCATGTTCGGATTCAGGAACCAGTTGACTCCCGCCACATATTCGCGAAGTTGCCCACCGTTCACGATTCCATCGCGGAGATCACAGGCTCCGTAACGGAAGGCGAGTTGCCAAGCGCCTGGCTGGAAGCAGCCGTCTATCCAGCGGAAGTTCTTGTTGGGGACGACGCGGCCGAACGCACCGTTCTTCTTTTCGTACTCGCGTGATTCGCCGGTCAAGAAGTAATGCAATTCGGCGTAGTAGCCATAGGTGTAAACCGTTCCGAGCGGAGTTTTGCTCGCCGCTGCCGTCGAGAGTCGAGTCGCGGTGAGTGGTGCGGCGGCATCCGCACCGGCCAAGGTCGCGGCATCCTCGGACCACGATCCAATCCACTCCGCTTGCATCGACCACGGCCCGTGGACGCCAGCCAGCTCCGCACCAGCCAGCCATTGTCGGGATGAAGTGAAGAAGCCGGTATCGGCAAAGACGGTCGATAAATTCGCGGGGCCGTTGCGGAGGGACCGTGTGCGGAAGCGTTGTAAGCCTTGGTCGGGATCACGCACGCTGCCGGCAAGTCCAAGGTGCAGCACTTGATGTTCATGTTCGTTAAAGATCGGCGTGTAGGTGACGCGACCGTCCGCCACATATTCACCGTCGCCGACATCGTATCCAAACACATTGAAGCCGTTGTTTTTGAAGCCGCCCAAATACCACATGCCCGAGTCGTTTCCCCAACTGTCGTAGATCATCACACCAGGGCTAAAACCGTTGTTGAAAGGCCCGGCGAACAGATCTTGCAGATAAGACCGCTCCAGAAAGTTGAGAAAACGGCTGCTCGTGGCGTGTTCAAAGCCGATCGGCTCTTTGAGATTTCCAACTCGAAGGTTGCCGACCCAAGGCAAATCTTTGAAGTTGAACCACAGGTCGGTCGGAGCCGGGACGTCGATCGTGTTCGCTTCAATGTTGGTCGCACCCGGCACTTCGCGGTTGAGGGAATTGACGAAGTCAAACTCCATCACATAGTCGATCGTTTCGTAGATCGTGCCATCGGCGCGCAAGCGGGCACGTCGAAACGTCACCGCGTCTTGACCTGGTGGAGTCGCACCACCGGACCCCGCCAAGTCTGTGGGGTTGTTCTGAAACCACACACTGTCGAATTGTGTTCGGCCTCCGATGTGAACCTTGAACGCCTTGTCGGGCGAGACCCACTCGATGCCGTGATTCCATCCGGTCTTCCAGTCCCCCTTGCCATTCTTCTCCGCCGCGCAGACGGGACACTGACACGTCGGCGGACAAGCGGTGTCTGCACTCCACATCTCGGCGTTGGCCGGAGTGACTCCGCTGCGTTGACCGTTCTGCGATTGAAAGATCGACTGCCGGAGTTGACCGTTCTCCGCTTCAAGCCGATCGAGTCGTTGCTGCAATTGATCGATGCGTTGCGTGAAGTCGCTGACCTCGGTTGGGTTTTGGGGAACCAGCGGCATCGGTGGCTCTGCACTCAACAGAGAGCCGCTCCACAAAGTCGCCCAGCATGCGCCGGCCAAAAGTCGCTTTAGATTGTTCATTTCCGGATTCCCTGCCTCGAAACGGGACGTCGAGTCTTCTCAAGGAATCGGTCGTGCCGGTTGTTCCGACGAACGAAAGCCTGCCGGATGAAGCGATTTTAAGGTTTCGGCCATCTCCCGATCGTCATAACCGGCAAGGTTTAACAGCCGTGGCGAGTGCTGCCAGCATCCGCCTCCGACGCTGACAGCGTCGGTCACGACCTACGCGAAGACCTCACAAAGCCTTCACGGAAAACTCACAAAGCGGCCCAAAATCTGGGACCGTGAAGTCCGGTCTTTGTTCGGAGTCGTTGCGTGCGCGACGGCACAACGAGCGGCCTTCCACAACGAAACAGGGGCGTTGTGATGGTTCAAGGTTTTCTGGGTTCGGAGTGTCGAGTTCGTGTGCTCGCGCTGCTCGGTGGCATCGTTTTGAGCAGTGCCATCGGGATGGCCGCTGAGCCAACTCGGATGACGGACGAGGCACTGACGCTGCACCGTCAGTCGTTCGTGTTCGACGGACACAACAACTTGGCGATGCAGCTCCGCAAACGTCTAGACCTGACGGCGGATTCCGTCGATCTGAATGCTCCGCAATCGAAACTGCACACGGACATCCCGCGTCTGCGTCAGGGAGGCGTCCGGGCTGAGTTCTTCGCAACCTACGTTTCCGCCGACAGCGTGAAAAAGGGGACGGCCGTCCGTGAGACGCTGGAGCAAATTGATCAGATCGCTCGCTTGGTACAACGGCACTCGAAGACGCTCGAATGGGCTGGTTCGACGGCTGACCTCGACCGCATTCACAAGGCCGACAAAGTCTCTGCGCTGATTGCTGTCGAGGGGGGCAACGCGATCGAAAGTTCGCTGGTCGTGCTGCAGACGTACTTCAAAGCCGGAGCACGCTGCCTGGCACTGACTCACGACGACACAACTGACTGGGCCGACGCTGCGCTCGACAAGGCCAAGCACAAGGGCCTCGCGAAATTTGGCGAGCAAGTCGTGGCCGAGATGAATCGGCTAGGCATGGTCAT
>CAZILR010000463.1:0-5017 GCA_964539995.1 uncultured Planctomyces sp. | reverse complement strand
AACGATGCCGGGCACATGGTTGTCGCTCGCATCGCCTGGCTCCGGCTGACGGAGTCGCAGCGGCAGGTGGTCTTCACACGAATGAAAGCGCATCCGCATTTCGAGACCTCGCTGATTTCCAGGCGTCCGGAGAACGCGACCGATGCCGAGTGGGCTTTTCTGCGAGCCTCCACCTGGTCCGACTACATCCGGCCTCCGAAGTCGATGTCGAAAGAAGCGGTCGCCGAGCACCCGAAGCACAAGTTTCATCGTGGTGTCTGGCACTACGTCAATTTTCCGTACTTGTCGGGGCAGAAAGAATCGGCATTGCCTCGCGAGGCGCTGCCGAACGAGACGAACATCATCCCGCAGATTGAACAGAGTCTCGACGTGCTGCGCGGCAAAACGAAGCACGATCCCGGAGCCGTCGCTGGCCTGTCGGCCGAAGCCAATGACGCCGTGCGATTCTGCTGGCTGTTTCATCTGGTCGGCGATCTGCATCAGCCGATGCACGCGGTCGCACTCGTCGATGCGAAGCTGTTTCCCGAAGGAGACCACGGCGATCAAGGAGGCAACTTGCTGGCGATCCGCCGTTCCGAATCCGACAAGCCGATGCGACTGCACGCCTGCTGGGACGGCATGTTGAGTTCTGATTCGCGATTCGATTCCGTCTGCCAGTTGGCCGAAGAGCTAACGCATGACCCGTCGCTCGCGCCGGAGAAATTTTCTGAACTGACGGAGCACCGCCAAGTGCGTGACTGGGCGTCCGAGAGTTACTTGCTGGCGAAGACTCACATCTACCGCGACGGCCAGTTCCCGCACGTCCGTTATGAAGACGTCGAGACTCGCAAGGTTGCGGCCGACAAAGTCCCCGCGATGTCCGAGCAACAGGCGATCCAGTCGCACCAGATCGCTCGCCGCCGAGTCACGCTCGCCGGATATCGTCTCGCCGAGATGCTGAAGCAAACAATGCGTGAGTAGCCACGCTCGCCCGGAGCGTGGGCTTCTCTGGAGGGTCGTGGGTCAGTTTGGTTCAGCAGACTCCCGAAATCTTCGAGATTTCGGAAGTCTTAGGTTAGACTGCCCCACGGCCCTCGGCCGTCCATTTGAAATCTCAGATTCAAATCTCAAACCCAGGACAGCGGAGGGCGGCCATTCTCGGCTTCACGAATGGGATGTCGCCAATGCGCTCACGCCTCGCCTCACCGATTGATCGTTGCATGACGCTGGTCATCGTGACGATCTTGGCCGTAGGAAGTTCGGTCTTCGCCGGTGAGCCTGCGACCGCGAAGCCCGCAAAGATTGACTTCCGCCGCGATGTCTTCCCGATCCTTTCGCGACGTTGCTGGGAGTGTCATCTCGGCGGCGATGCCTCGGCCGGCCTTCGCTTGGACGTGCGAGAAGAATGGCTCGGCGAAACGACTGGCCGCCCGCTGGTGGTCGTTGGCAAGAGCGCCAGGAGCCGCGTCATCGAAGTTGTCGAGGCTCGCGATCCGAAAGTCGTCATGCCGGCCGAAGGTGAACGACTCAAGCCGAACGAGATCGCGACGCTGCGGCGGTGGATCGACGAAGGACTCGCGTGGGATGACCAACTGCTGCCGACTCCGAAAGTGAAATCGGACCATTGGGCATTTCAACCAATTCGCCGCCCGAACGTGGGACAGGTTTCCAACCGACCCGTTCCGACCGTGCAGGTTGGAAACCTGCCCCACGACACGATCGACGCCTTCCTCGCCACGACCGCCAATGAAGCCGATCGGCGCACGCTCATACGCCGGTTGTCGCTCGATCTGCTCGGCCTGCCACCGAGCAGCGACGATGTTGAAGAATTCGTGACGGATGATCGGCCTGATGCTTACGAACGGCTCGTGGATCGAATGCTTGCATCGCCGGCCTATGGCGAACGCTGGACGCGGCATTGGCTCGATGTCGCTCGCTGGGCCGAGTCCGAAGGCTACGAGAGCAATCACTCGCGGCCGTTCGCGTGGCGGTATCGCGACTACGTCATCAACGCTTTCAACAGCGACAAACCGTTCGACGAGTTCCTTCGGCAGCAAATCGCCGGTGACGAATTGCAGCCGTACTCGGACGAAAACCTGATCGCGACTGGCTTCCTCGCGGCGGCTCGGATCAGCAGCAATGAAGAAGACAAGTGGCGGCAACGCAACGACGTGCTCGTGGACATCACCAACGCGACCGCGAATGCGTTTCTTGGACTGACGATGCAGTGTGCTCAGTGCCACAACCACAAGTCCGACCCGATCACGACTCGCGATTACTACCGCCTGCAAGCGTTCTTCGTCACCGGTCAGCCGATTGACGTCACTCTGCGCGACCCCTTGCTGCGACGCGATTTCAAGTCGCGGCGGCCTCCCGAATACGAGCCGGCTCTCGCGTTGCGTGAGTCGTTGCTCGAAGCCGCTCG
Source organism: uncultured Planctomyces sp. (assembly GCA_964539995.1). Taxonomy (GTDB): domain Bacteria; phylum Planctomycetota; class Planctomycetia; order Planctomycetales; family Planctomycetaceae; genus SXKJ01. The sequence goes on along the minus strand of CAZILR010000463.1, from coordinate 2,613 downwards.
GCGACGATTTCATGACGAAATCCGTCGCTCACTCACCGTCGAGGAACATTCGACTTACGACACTTCTGCCGATCAACGCGACATCGAACAAGAACGGCTCGCGCGGCTGGTCGATTTGAAATTCCAGGCCTCGGTCAATGTGCTCGACCGCTACATTCCAGAGTCGGATCGAAAGCTCTACGACGAAGTCAAAAAGAAGATCGCCGAGATCGAAAAATCGTCGCCCCGCATTCCACAGACGTTCGCGTACTACTCGCCCGCGACCAGCCCGCATCGGCTCGACACGCTGCCGAGCATCGGCTTCTACCCGCTGCCATTCGACCGCGAGGCTCTGCCGCGCGAACGAGGTTCGATCAAAGTTCGCGGCGACGTTCACCACATCGGCCCGGTCGTGACGGCCGGGTTTCCTGCGGTGTTTCCAAGTAGCCCTGTCGCTCCGCGACAGGAATCGCCGATCGCGCACAACGCGACCGAATTACGCACGACCTCCAGCGACACTTCGACGCCAAACCCACGTTCGGCTTTCCTGTCGCGGAGCGACAGGGCTACGAGGCTCGACCTTGCCAACTGGCTGACCGATCCGCGTCATCCGCTGACGGCTCGCGTGTGGGTGAATCGAATCTGGCAATGGCATTTCGGAACGGGCCTCGTCGCGACGTCGGACGATTTCGGCGTGCGAGGTGCGAAGCCGACGCATCCGGAATTGCTCGATTGGCTCGCCAGCGAATTGATCGACTCCGGCTGGAGCACGAAGCACATTCAACGGCTGATCGTGACCTCGCGGATGTATCGGATGAATTCCAATGCCAGCGCTCGGCGCTGGTCTCCCGACCCCGCCGCATCGCCGACCGCAGGTCTCCAGCATGATGAGACGGCAACGTCATCGTCTGGTCCGGCGGGGAGACCTTCGGTCAGTCCGGCAGCGGGATCAGGAGACCCGCGCCGAGCGCTGCTTTCCTTCCCGCGCCGCCGCGTCGAGGCCGAAGTCCTGCGCGACGTGCAACTCGCTGTCGCGGGATTGCTCGAACGCCGCATCGGTGGGCCGAGCGTTGGTGGATTGGGAGAATCGCTCGATGCGCGTGAAAAGTCGAACCGCCGCAACCTGTACCTGTTCCAAAAGCGAGGCAATCCACCGGCGATGCAAGGCTTGTTCGACGGCCCGAATGAAGCGAGCGAAAGTTGTCCGCTGCGGCATGTCTCGACGACGCCGTTGCACGCCTTGTTTCTGCTCAATAACGAATTCGCGTTGCGATGCGCGATTGTGCTGGCCGGGCGCATCGAATCGCTCGCCGGCACCGACCGCGAGCAACAAATCGACCTGCTGTTCCGCGAAGTCCTCAGCCGCCCCGCCACCGAAACCGAACGCCTCGCGCTGCACAAATTCCTCGACGAAGAAACCGCGAAACGCTCCGGTGGCTCAGCGGCACCGAACGCTCCGACGCCGCTCCAGTTGTTGTGCCATGTGATGATGAGCCTCAGCGAACTGTCATCTCTGGAGTGAAATTCGATGCCGACAGTCTTGCGCGACGGGCCGTACAGTTTTGTCTTTTTCAGCTCGGATCGTGGAGAGCCACCGCATATTCATGTGAAACGGGACCGTGACGTCGTTAAGTTCTGGCTGCAACCGATTGAGGTGGCGACGAATCATGGATTCGCGACGGCCGAGTTGAACGACATCGAACGCTTGGTCCGAAAACATCAGCAGACATTAGACGAGGCGTGGCATGAGTACTTTGACGCTTGAAACCGAACCGCTGGCTCAATCGCTGGAGCTGACCGCAGATTCGTTGATTGTGGGGCTTGGTGACGGGCGTCGCTTGAGCGTTCCGTTGGCTTGGTATCCGAGATTGCTCCATGCGACGACGGCCGAGCGAGCCAAATGGCAACTGCTCGGCGACGGCTACGCGATCGAGTGGCCCGACCTCGACGAGCACATCGGTATCGAAGGGCTTCTCGCCGGCCGACGCAGCGGCGAAAGCTCCGCGTCTATCCAGAAGTGGCTGTCGAGTCGCGTCAATCACCCGAAGGAAGCGCGAACGTGATTTCACGACGTGAAATTTTGGCGAACGCTGGTTTGGGCTTTGGTTCCATCGCGCTGGCAGAGTTGCTTCGCGCAGATGGACTCACTGCGAGTGACGCAATTCCGCAACGACACGCTCGTGCGACCGCTCGCTCCGTCATCTTCATCTTTCAAGGCGGAGGTCCGAGCCAGGTCGATACGTTCGATCCAAAACCGCTCTTGCAAGAGTTGCATGGGAAGGACGTGCCGGAGTCGATTGGCAAAACAATTCCGAAGATCGCGCGGTCGCCGCTCAATAATTTGATGGCCAGTCCGTGGAGGTTTCGGCAGTACGGCGAGAGTGGGATTCCGGTGTCGGAGTTGCATCCGGAGTTGGGGCAGTGCGTCGATGACTTGTGCGTGATTCGGAGTTGCCAGCATGACTCGCCGATTCATGCTCCGGCGGAGTTCATTGCGACAACTGGCACGCAGGTTGGCGATCGGCCGAGCCTCGGCGCGTGGCTAACCTACGGGCTGGGAAGCGAGAACTCGGACCTGCCCGGATTCGTCGTGTTCAAGACAGGCGAAACGGTTCGGCCTCCCGCGATCGGAAC